>JBFHIF010000273.1:0-2985 GCA_041596595.1 Erythrobacter sp.
ATGAGTTCGATGTCGAGCGCACCTGCGATTTCCCGCAGGCGCCGGGTCGCGGCGATATCGCTGCGGCTAGGCCGACAATCGCCCGACGGATGATTGTGCGCGATGATCAGCCCGTTCGCCCCCACCGCCAGCGCTCTGGCAAACAATTCGCGCATCCGCACCGAAAGAGTGGCCGACCCGCCCTGCCCCATCACCGCCTCGCCGAGATAGGTGCGCCTGGCATCGACGAAGATCGCGTGGAACCGCTCGATTTCGGACGGATGGGCCAGCACGGCCTTGCGAAGGTGCAAGATGATACCGCCTGCCTCGGCCGTGTTGCTGCTGCGTCTGAACCGCGGACGCTGCGCCAGTGCAATGCTCACCGCCGAGCCCCCTCTTTCCCGAAGGCAACGCCGTGCAATCCGGGCCCGTTGGTCACCCGCCATTCGCGATACTCGCCGAAACGTCTTTCCCGCCGCATGTGAAACAGCAGCCCGCCCGCCATGAGAACCATCTGAAAATAGGCCGGAGCGATCACCATGATGGCGTAGGCCAGTGGCGTCACGACCTGGACCATCCCGCTGACAAGATGCGCGGTAAGCGCGACCACCTGGAACGCAGCTATCCAGAGCGTATAGTTCCGGTTGGCATAGAGCGCGACCGCGATGAAACCGGCCGCGGCAGCGAGATCGAGACCGGCGTGGAAGAGATCGATATCGTCGTAAAGGATCGTCGCGTCGGTGAGCCAGTGATAGGGCACGTGCAGAACCACGAACAGTCCGACGAATATCAACGCGACGGCCTTTTCGGGGCCCCGGCCCCAGCGCAGCATCGCCAGCCCCAGAAGGATGCTGGCGATGCGATACGCGTCGTCGCGATATTCCACGAACAGTTCGAACACCCGGCGCCTCGTCAGCCGACCGGATCGGCAAGGGTATCGGCGGTGGGTGCCCGCTCCATCGCTGCTGCGGGGATCTCGGTCGGGACCTGGTCGTCACCCGCCATCAGTTCACGCGCGACCTTGCTCATTTCCTCGTGGACCCGCAGGAGGCTGGTCGACATCGCCATCGCCTGAGCCTCGGCCTGGTTGAGGCGCATGAGAGCCCGCTGGCCGGTATGGACTTCCACGCCCGGGTTCTGGCGAGCCGAAATCATCGCTTGCTTGAGCTTTGCGAAGGCGAGCATGGATTCATCGGCGAGCGCTTCTGCTTCGCGGATCAATTTCTTGAGATTACGGGCATCATTGAGCACACGTTGTGTCATGTCGGAACTCCCGGCCCGTCCCTGCTCAGGTGGAGGGCTGCGCCTTTTCCACGGGGACGCGCGCCTTGCCGTCCATCGCCTCGCTCAAAGCGACCGCGGCTGTCACCGATAGAACCACTGCGGCGAGGATGCCGAAAGCGATACCGACGATAGCCACGAGGCGAAACAGAACGGCATGTTCGCCGTCGAGCACCCCGGGGACGACCTTGGGTTCGCCAGAACGCAACCACGGCGCCTGTTCGATGAAGGGCAAAACGTCGCTCATCACGACTTCGCCCTGGTCGACCCGGGAGCCACCTTTCTCGCCATCATCTTCAGATGACACCTGTTTTTTGCTGTATGCAGGTTCGCTTAAGCCCCTGTCGGGCTCCGCTTCTTGAACGTCGGCAGGAACGTCATCGTCGGAAACCATATCCGGTTCGGTGGCGCGAAAACGCTCTACCAGCTCGCCGAGACTTTCCGCCTCGTAGATGTTCTTCAGCGCCCGGATGTGCTGGTTCACCCGCGTTTCGGACACGCCCAGTTCCTGCGCGATCACCTTGATCGGCATGCGGCGGTCGATTCTGGTCATGACGGATCGCTGCCTTTCGGTCAGCGGCCGCGCCGCGTCGGGCGGCATCAGACCCTCCTTCGGTAAGATCTAGGACTCTGTAGAGCGCATGTTATGTCATCCTGGCCGAGATTTCCACGCGGGTTCCGCATCCCGATTACTACTGCACCCCGAGCGAGGAGAGGTAGCGCTTTACGTTGCGCGCGGCCTGGCGGAGCCGCTGTTCGTTCTCCACCATTGCGATACGCACAAAGCCCTCGCCTTTTTCGCCGTAACCCACCCCGGGTGCGACGGCGACCTTGGCTTCGGTCAGCAATTGCTTGGAAAATTCGAGACTTCCCATGTCCTTAAGCTGCGGCGGCAGCGGAGCCCAGGCAAACATCGAAGCAGGCGGCGAGGGTATGTCCCAGCCCGCGCGGCCGAATGCCTCGACCATCACGTCGCGCCGCTTGTGGTAAAGGTTGCGATTGCTTTCGACGATGTCCTGCGGGCCGTTGAGCGCTGCGCAGGCCGCCGCCTGGATCGGCGTGAAGGCACCGTAATCCAGATAGGATTTCACCCGCGTCAGAGCCGCGATCAGCTTACGATTGCCGACCGCAAAGCCCATCCGCCAACCCGCCATCGAATAGGTCTTGCTCATGCTGGTGAACTCGACCGCGACATCCTTCGCCCCCTTAACCTGCATGATCGAGGGCGTCGGCGTGTCGCCATAATAGAGCTCGGAATAGGCTAGATCGGACAGGACCCAGACCTCGTTCTCGCGCGCCCAGGCGACCAGCCGCTCGTAGAAAGCGAGATCGACGACCTCGGCGGTCGGATTCGAGGGATAGTTGACCACCAGGATGCTCGGGCGAGGAGCGGTAAAGGCCATCGCGGTATCGAGCGCGCGCCAGTATTCCTCGTCGGGCGTGGTCGGGACCGAGCGGATCGTCGCGCCCGCAATGATGAAGCCGAATGTGTGGATCGGGTAGGATGGATTGGGCGCGAGCACGACGTCGCCTGGCGCTGTGATCGCGGTGGCGAGGCTGGCGAGCCCCTCCTTCGACCCCATCGTCACCACAACTTCGGTTTCCGGGTCGAGATCGACCCCGAAGCGGCGCCCATAATAATTCGCCTGCGCACGGCGCAGTCCCGGTATGCCCTTGGACTGCGAATAGCCATGGGCGTTGGGCTTCGCCGCCACCTCGCAAAGC
>JBFHIF010000274.1:0-2981 GCA_041596595.1 Erythrobacter sp.
CAACAGCTTCACCTACGAAATGCCAGTGAGCGAGCAGACCGAATCCACCACCAAGATCGAATACCAGCAGATCACCGACGAGGGCCGCGCCTATCATTCGGCGATCTTCGAACTGCTCGGGGAACAGGGCTATCCCGGCCTCGCGATCTGGCTGCTGCTCCAGGCGCTGGGCGTGTGGCAGATGGAGCGGGTGCGGCGGCGCTGGAAGGACGCGAGCGACGAAGCCGAGGCGTGGATCGCGCCGATGGCGGCGGCGCTGCAGCTCGCCAGCCTCGTCTATCTCACCGGCGCGCTGTTCCAGGGGATCGGCTACCAGCCGGTCATGCTGATGATTGTCGGCCTGCAGATCGGGCTGCACAATTATGCCCGCCGGATCGAATCGGTGCGCGATCGGCTCGACCGTTCGGCGCGTCAGCTCGCGCGGGCCCACCGTGGTCCGGTGGCGGGCAATGACCCGGCTTCCGGCGATGCCGTAACGGCATAGCGCTCGCCGCGCTCGCCGGCCCTTCGCGCAGCTTGCATCGCGCCGGTTCTCCTGTCATGTGACGTTTACGTAAACTGGCAGCGCGGGCGCCGGCCCGCGCGCATATCTGGCGTGAGGAGACACCCATGACACCGCAAGAACTGGCAGAAAAGACAGGCGAGCATCTCGGCACGAGCGAATGGGTCGAGATCAGTCAGGAGCGAATCAACCAGTTCGCCGAAGCGACCGGCGATCACCAGTTCATCCACGTCAACGAAGAAGCCGCGAAGATGACTCCGTTCGGAGGCACGATCGCGCACGGCTTTCTCACCCTGTCGATGATCCCCTATCTCTCGGCCAATTCGGACATCGCCAAGATCGATGGCGTGAAGATGGGCGTGAATTACGGGGGCAACAAGACCCGTTTCATCAACCCGGTGCGTTCGGGCAAGCGCATTCGCGGTCACTGGAAGCTGCTCGAAATGACCGAGAAGCGTCCGGGCCAGTGGCAACAGACTGCGGAAATCACGATCGAGATCGAAGGCGAGGAAAAGCCCGCCTTGATCTGCGAATGGATCACCCAGTTCTTCGTCTGACCCGATTGCGACCCCCGCACCCTGTTTTCCCTATCTGAAAGGAATCCCCCCTCATGGCACGCGATGCAGTCATAGTTTCCACCGCCCGCACCCCGATCGGCCGCGCTTACAAGGGCGCTTTCAACGCGACCCCTGGCGCAACGCTTGGTGCGTTGTCGTTCAAGCCCGCCGTCGAGCGCGCGGGAATTGACCCTGCCGAGATCGACGACGTCGTGTGGGGCGCGGTGCTCACGCAAGGAACCCAGGCCGGCAATATCGGCCGCCAGGTCGCGCTTCGCGGCGGCGCGCCGGTTTCGGTCGCAGCACAGACGATCGACCGCCAGTGTTCGAGCGGCCTGATGGCAATCGCGACCGCGGCCAAGCAGATCGTGGTCGACAACATGGATGTCGTGGTCGGCGGCGGCCAGGATTCGATCTCGATGGTCCAGACGCCCGAAATGCGCGTCGCGCCCGACCCGTCGCTGATGGCGATGCACAAGAACGTCTACATGCCGATGCTGCAGACCGCCGAGACGGTGGCCGAACGCTACAATATCGGTCGCGATGCGCAGGACGAATACGCGCTGCAATCGCAGCAGCGCACCGCCGCCGCGCAGGAAGCGGGCCGGTTCGACGACGAGATCGTGCCGGCGACCACCACGATGATGGTCAAGGACAAGGAGACCGGCGAAGTCAGCCAGGTCGAGACCACCATTTCCAAGGACGAGGGCAATCGCCCCTCGACCACGCTCGAGGGCCTGCAGTCGCTCAACCCGGTCATGGGTCCCGACAAGGTGATCACCGCGGGCAATGCCTCGCAGCTTTCCGACGGGTCCTCTGCCAGCGTGCTGATGGAAGCCAAGCTCGCCGAGCAGAAGGGTCTCGAGCCGCTCGGTCGCTATGTCGGCATGGCGGTCGCCGGAACCGAGCCCGACGAAATGGGCATCGGCCCCGTCTTCGCAATCCCCAAGCTGCTGAAAGCGACCGGGCTCAAGATGGACGATATCGGGCTGTGGGAGCTCAACGAGGCGTTCGCGGTGCAGGTGCTCTATTGCCGCGACAAGCTCGGCATCGACAACGATATCCTCAACGTCAATGGCGGCTCGATCTCGATCGGCCACCCTTATGGCATGACCGGGGCGCGTTGCACCGGCCACGCGCTGATCGAAGGCAAGCGCCGCGGCGCGAAATATGTCGTGGTCACGATGTGCGTCGGCGGGGGAATGGGCGCAGCAGGCCTGTTCGAGGTCTTCTGAGCCACCGCGCAAATTGCCATTTGAGGCACAACACAGCACACTCCCGCTCATCGGACACGGTTGAGCGGGAGTTTTGCGTTGGGGATCATGGAAATCATCGGGATCGCGGGGAGCGTAAGCCTGCTCAGCGGTTGGCGGCTCTACCTGTGCGTGTTCGCGACCGGCCTGGCGATGCGGCTCGATGCGCTCCCGGTGCCCGAGCACCTCGAAAGCCTTGCCGCCCTGGCAAACCCGTGGGTGATGGGCATTGCGGCGATCGGCGCGCTCGCGGAATTCCTTGCCGACAAGGTGATGTGGCTCGATTCGCTGTGGGATACGCTGCACACGCTGGTCCGCCCGGTCGGCGGCGCGCTGCTGGCGCTCGCGATCGTCGATCCTTCGGACCCCGCAATGCAGGTGATCGCCTTCCTGCTCGGCGGCGGCGCGAGTTTCCTCGCGCATGGGGGCAAGGCGAGCGCCCGCGCGATGGTCAACACATCGCCCGAGCCGGTCAGCAATGTCGCGGTTTCGAGCGCCGAGGATGTCGCGACGGTGGGGCTGTTGTGGCTCGCTTACGAATATCCCATGGTCGCGGGAGCGGTCGCTCTGGCGCTCCTGGCGCTGACGATCGGCCTCATCCTGCTTGCTCGCCGGATCATCCGGCGTGTCTTCTTTCGCAGCCGCCGCACCGAACGCTAGACAGATCGG
>JBFHIF010000275.1:0-2979 GCA_041596595.1 Erythrobacter sp.
CAGCGCATCGCCGATGAAGGCCTGCACCAGCAGCCGCCGCGCAAGCTCTGGCGAAATTCCGCGCGTCGCCATGTAATAGCGCGCAGACTCGTCAAGCTGACCGACCGTCGCACCGTGGGCACATTTCACGTCGTCGGCGAAGATTTCGAGTTGCGGCACCGCGTTGGCGCTCGCACCAGCTTCGAGCAGAAGGCCCTTGAAGTCCTGCGCCGCGTCGGTTTTCTGCGCCCCGCGCGCGACCTTGATTTCGCCGAGAAAGTTCCCGGTCGCCGATCCCCAGTGGACGCTGCGCACCGTCTGGTTGCTGGTCGCTTCGGGCTCGGCATGGATCGTGGTGGTGACGAATTCGCGGACCGCATCTCCGCCGCCGATCGTCACGCCGCCAAATTCGAAATGCGAGCCCCGGCCAAGCGTCACCGCGACTTCGAGACGAGCGTAATCTTCGCCGGCGTTGAGTGCGAAAATCTCCGCCCGCGCGTCTTCACCTAGCGTCAGCCTGATCCGCTGCAATTCGGGTGCGTCGCTATCGAGGACAAAGCACAGCCGACGGGTCTCGCCAGCGGCCAGCGCAAGTTCCTGCCAGTCGTCGAGCGCCTCCGCGCGGAGCCGCGCGACCGCGTCGATATCGGCGTAGCGCCATGCCTCGTCACGGCGCGTGGGAAGGGTTGCGGCTTCAGCCATCGGCCATCACCGTGTCGTAGCCTTCGCTTTCGAGCCGATGCGCGAGCTCGGGGCCACCGGTCGCGACGATCCGGCCTTCGGCCAGAACGCTGACCCGGTCGGGCTTCACCACTTCGAGAAGCCGCTGGTAATGGGTGATCAGCAGCACGCCCTTGGCACCATCGCGCATGATCGCGTTGATGCCGTCGCCCACGACCCGAAGCGCATCGATATCGAGCCCGCTATCGGTTTCGTCGAGGACCGCAAAGGCAGGGTCGAGAATGCCCATCTGGACCATCTCGGCGCGCTTCTTCTCGCCGCCCGAAAAGCCGACATTGACCTGCCGCTTGAGCATTTCCATGTCCATCTTGAGCAGCGCCGCTTTGTCCTTGGCGAGCCGCAGGAAATCGCCCGAAGATAGCGGTTCCTCGCCGCGCTGCTTGCGCTGCGAGTTGAGCGCTTCGCGCAGGAATTGCAGGTTCGAGACACCCGGGATCTCGACCGGATATTGGAACCCGAGAAACAGCCCGGCGGCGGCGCGCTCATACGGCTCCAGTTCGAACAGGTCCTGGCCCCGGAAGGTGACCGAACCTTCAGTGACCTCGTAACCGGGCTTCCCGCCCAGAACGTGCGCCAAGGTCGATTTTCCGGCCCCGTTGGGTCCCATGATGGCGTGGATCTCGCCCGCAGGCACTTCGAGGCTCAATCCCTTGAGGATCGGCTTGTCAGCGGTGCTTGCGTGCAGGTTTTCAATCTTCAGCATTCAGCGGCCTCCTTCGGTCGCGTTGTTTTCGTCGATCTGCGCCTTGACCTCCGAGGCGTCGTGCAATTCGATCACCAGCCCCTTGGGCCTGGTGCGTTCGTATTCGTCGCGGACACGCTCGGCGCCCTCGATCCGCATCCGGAACTGGTTATCGAGATCGGCGCCGCGGGCGATGTGGATCCGCCCGATATGGTCGAACGCTTCGGCGATGCGTTCCGGGGTGAACTCGGTATATCCGGGGCGGCCCGCCAGCACCCGGTTCGCCTCGGCCTGCGCCGCCCGCGAGACCGCTTCACAACGCGGAATATCGGCGCGGTGCTGCGGCTCGAAATCGGGCTTGCCCGTCAGCCGCCGGTCGACCGCGTTGAGGCAACGGCGGTAATCGGCGACATGAGGCGCGACGATGCGCGGATATTCGACGCTCCACGTCTCGGGCGCATCGTTCGGGATCGCGACCGCGGTTTCGGCAGCGCCCTGAAGCGCGAGCAGAGGTGCAAGGGCCAGCACAAGGGTCGTCATGAATTCCGGTCCTCTGCAGAAGAATGGCGGCGAGGAGTCGAAGCGCGCCGGTGTTCCTCGCGGCGCTGGTGCTTTTCGGCGATGCGCTGGCGCATCCCGGCGGTGATGCGGGCGAGCACGCCGTCCATGTTCTCGAGCACTTCGGATGCCTTGATCCGCATCACCTTGATGCCGACCGCCTCGAGGCTCTTGTCGCGGCGCGTGGCGAGCTGTTCGTTCTCGCCCTCTTCGAAAATGTCGATCGCCATGCCGAGCGTGTGGCAGTTGAAATCGACGATCGCGCTGCCGACAACCGCGTGGCGAACGAACTTGTGACGGCCGACATCGGCCTTGGCGAACCGCGCGGCGAGCGCCTTGTGCGCTTCGCTGGAATGCCGCCGCAAATCGCGCGCCTGCGCGTGCAGTTCATCGAGCCGCTTGTCGGAAATCTTCCAGCCGCGACCTTTCTTTTCGATCGCGGGCTCGGCGTCGGACGTATCGCGAAGGCCGAGGGTCTTACGGTCGGTCATCCCACGCTCCCCTCAAGCGAAATAGCGAGGAGCTTCTGCGCCTCGACAGCAAATTCCATCGGCAATTCCTTCAGGACCTCCTTGGCAAAACCGTTGACGATCAGAGCCACCGCTTCCTCCTCGTCGAGCCCGCGCTGCATCGCGTAGAACAACTGGTCGTCGCTGATCTTGCTGGTGGTTGCCTCGTGCTCGATCTGGGCACCGGGGTTCTTCACTTCGATATAGGGCACGGTGTGCGCGCCGCATTCCTCGCCGATCAGCAGCGAATCGCACTGGGTGAAATTGCGCACCCCGCTCGCATTCGGGCCGACACGCACGAGCCCGCGATAGGTGTTTGACGACCTGCCCGCGCTGATCCCCTTGGAAATGATCGTCGAACGCGACCCCTTGCCGTTATGGATCATCTTGGTGCCGGTGTCGGCCTGCTGGTAATTGTTGGTCACAGCGACCGAGTAGAATTCGCCGACGCTGTTTTCGCCGTTGAGCACGCAGGACGGGTATTTCCACGTCACCGCGCTGCCGGTTTCG
>JBFHIF010000276.1:0-2977 GCA_041596595.1 Erythrobacter sp.
CGTCCTTGCAGCCTTCGACGAAGCGAACGCGCTGGATGTCCATCTCGGCCTGGACCTTCTTGCCCATCGCGCGGCGCAGGAGATCGGCATCGCCGAGCGAATAGCCGGCAAGGATCTGCGCGGCCTGCATCACCTGTTCCTGGTAGACGAAGATGCCGTAGGTCTCGGCCAGTATCCCTTCGAGCTTGGGGTGCGGATATTCGATAGGCACTTCGCCGGCCTTGCGCTGGCCGAACAGGGGGATGTTGTCCATCGGGCCGGGGCGATAGAGCGAAACGAGCGCGATGATGTCGCCGAAATTGGTCGGCTTCACCGCTTTGAGCGTGCGCCGCATCCCCTCGGATTCCAGCTGGAAAACGCCGACCGTGTTACCATCCTGCATGAGATCATAGACCGCCCGGTCATTGAGCGACAGCGCGCCAAGGTCGATCTCGATGCCTCGCAGCGCGAGCAGGTCCACCGCCTTGCGCAGCACCGAGAGCGTCTTCAGTCCGAGAACGTCGAACTTCACCAGCCCAGAGCTTTCGACATTCTTCATGTCGTATTGCGTCACTGGCATATCCGAACGCGGATCGCGGTAGAGCGGGACGAGTTGGGACAGAGGCCGGTCGCCGATCACCACGCCCGCCGCGTGCGTGGACGAGTTGCGCGGCAGCCCTTCGAGCTCCATTGCCAGATCAACAAGGCGCTTCACCTCGTTGTCGTTGTCATATTCGCGCTTGAAATCGGCCGCACCGTTCAGGGCGCGAGGAAGCGTCCACGGGTCGGTGGGATGGTTGGGCACCATCTTGCACAGCCGATCGACCTGGCCGTAGCTCATCTGCAGGATCCGCCCGCAGTCACGCAAGACGGCGCGCGCCTTCATCTTGCCGAAAGTGATGATCTGCGCGACGTGATCTGCGCCGTATTTCTTCTGGACATAGCGGATGACCTCGCCGCGCCGCGTTTCGCAGAAATCGATATCGAAGTCGGGCATCGAAACGCGTTCGGGATTGAGGAAGCGCTCGAACAGCAGGCCCAGCCGGATCGGATCGAGATCGGTGATGGTCAGCGCCCAGGCGACGATCGAACCTGCGCCCGAACCACGGCCCGGCCCTACCGGGATGCCCTGTTCCTTGGCCCACTGGATGAAATCGGCAACGATCAGGAAGTAGCCGGGGAAACCCATGTTGACGATGATCTCGATCTCGTAATCGAGCCGCTCGAAATACTCCCTGCGCTGCTCGTCGGTCAGATCCTCATAGGGTTCGAGGCGCGTCTCTAGCCCCGCACGCGACTGCTCGGCGAGCATTCTCGCCTCGCCTTCGAGATCGCCTGCCAGGCTCGGCAGGATCGGATCGCGATAAGGCGGCGCGAAGGCACATCGCTGGGCGACGACCAGGGTATTGGCGGTCGCCTCGGGCAGGTCTGCGAACAGTTCTTCCATCATCGCCGACGACTTGACGAAGTTCTGCGTGTTGGTTCGCGGGCGGTCGTCATTCTCGAGATAAGTCGAATTGGCGATGCACAGCATGGCATCGTGAGCCTTGTGCATGTGCGGATCGGCAAAATTGGCCGGATTGGTCGCAACCAGCGGGAGATCGCGGGCATAGGCCATGTCGATCAGGGCGTTTTCCGCCCGTGTGCTGACCTCGTCTCCATTGCGGGCAAGTTCGATATACAATCGACCGGGAAACAACGCCTCAAGGCGCTCGGCGAGCTGTTCGGCCTTGGTCTTCTGCCCTTCGGCCAAAAGCCGCGTGAGCGCACCCTCGCCGGCACCGGTAAGAGCGATCAGTCCCCCGGTTCGTCCTACAAGATCTTCAAGCGCGACATGCGGCTCGAGTTCGAGCGGCCGGTCGAGATGCGCCTTCGAGACGAGGTGGCAGAGGTTTTCATAGCCTTCCTCGTCCTGAGAATAGAGCGGCAGGTAATCGACCTGCGTGCCTTCGAGTCCGTCCGCCCCCTCGCGCGCGACGCCCAGAAGAGTGCCGATGATGGGCTGCACGCCTTCATCCTTGCACGCACTCGCGAACATGACCGCGCCATACAGCCCGTTGCGGTCGCAGATCGCGATTGCGGGAAAGCCCCGCTCCTTCGCCAACTTGGCGATCGCCTTGGGGTCGATCGCGCCTTCGAGCATCGAATAGGACGAGAGCACGCGCAAGGGGACGAAGGGCGAGAAAGGCATCAGTTCAATCTAGGTGCGCGCACGCGAATCGTTAAGCGCGTAGCCCCGCTAATTCTCCACAGCCTGTGAAAGACAGTCAGAGCAGCTTTTCGATATCCCGCGCGATCCGATCGGGCGTGTCCTGCGGTCCGTAGCGTTTGACCACATTGCCGTCGCGGTCGATCAGGAACTTGGTGAAATTCCACTTTATCGAGGTCGATCCCATCAGGCCCTTCTTTTCCGATTTCATCCAGTCGAACAGAGGCGAAGCGCCCGGCCCGTTGACTTCGACCTTTTCCATCAAGGGGAAGCTCACGCCGAAATTGACCTTGCAGAATTCAGCGATCTCGTCGGCGCTACCGGGCTCCTGGGCACCGAACTGGTTGCAGGGAAAGCCGAGCACTTCGAAATCGCGATCCTTGAACCGCTGGTAGAGCTTTTCGAGCCCGTCATATTGCGGCGTAAATCCGCATTTCGACGCGGTGTTGACGATCAGCAGCACCTTGCCCTTCTTGGTCGCAAGGTCGATTTCCTCGCCTCGGTTGGTGGTGACTGTGAAATCGGCAATCGTGGTCATTTCGAGGAATCCTTCTTGGGTCGGTAGATAAAATCGAAACTCGTCTGCCACGAAAGCCCGTGATCGGTCGAGGATTCTCCGTGCTGGCGAACGCTGCCGGTGGGGTCTGCGGTGTATGTCATGCGCACCAGAGTGTGCGGCGCGGCCGGGTTGGGCCAGTTGCCGGTAAGGACCATATGGCAATCGACAACGCCACCCGAAAACGCGACCGCCCCCGGAGACGATCCGACCCATTTCTGATGCCAGCGACC
>JBFHIF010000277.1:0-2973 GCA_041596595.1 Erythrobacter sp.
CTGCTTTCGCGCATCGTGCGTCGCATCATCATTGGGATCTACGCCTGGAAGGGCTGGAAGATCGAAGGCGGGCTTCCGCGCCACCTGAAAAAATACGTGATCGTCGGCGCGCCGCACACCTCGAACTGGGATTTCGTTTTTTTCGCGGGCGCGACGCACAAGGAGAAGGTCCAGCCCAGCTTCATGGGCAAGCACACGCTTTTCACCGGCTGGATGCGCAGCTTCATGTTTGACATGGGCGGGATCCCGATCGACCGCACAAAGCGCACCAATGCGGTCGAGCAGGTTGCCGCCGAATTCGCCCGCCGCGACGAGCTCGCGCTGGTGATCGCGGTTGAAGGAACCCGTACCACCGACGGTTCGTGGAAATCGGGCTTTTACAATATCGCGCAGGCCGCCGACGTGCCGATCGTGCCCGCCTATGCCGATAACGAGAACATGATCATCGGCTTTGGCGATCCGCTGGTGCCGAGCGGAAATTACGGCGAAGACCTGCTGGCGTTGGCGAAATGGTTCCGCGCCAAACTTCCCGAATGCGAGCGATTCAAGGTGCTCGAAGCACAGGCGATCGCGCTGATCGAAGGACAAACCGATGCTTGAATCGCTGCTTGCCAACGCCGCCTTGCTGCTGGCGCTGATCCTCGTTCTTTGGGCGATATCGGTGAAGATAGGCGACGTGTCGTTCATCGATGCCTTCTGGGGTGCAGGGATGGGGGTGATGGCGCTGTCGAGCTACTTGCAGACCCAGAATCCCGGTCTGGCATCGCAGCTTTTGCTGGTGATGACGGTGGCGTGGGGATTTCGGCTTGGCATCTACCTGTTCGCGCGCTGGTGGAAGGAAGGCGAGGACAAGCGCTACGAACGCATCCTCAGGAAGGACCGCGAAAAGGGGCGTTTCGCCTCGGCCGCCTTTACCAAGGTGTGGCTGATGCAGGCGATCCTGCTATTCATGGTCAGCTCGCCCGCACAGGTCGGTATCCTCGCGGGCGATTATGCGCGCTCGGTCGCTCCGCTCGCCTGGGTTGGTCTCGCGCTCTATTTGGTCGGGGTCTTCTTCGAATGGGTCGGCGACTGGCAGCTTGTGCGGTTCAAGTCCGATCCTGCAAACAAGGGCAAGGTGCTCGATAGCGGGCTGTGGCGCTACACTCGTCACCCCAATTATTTCGGCGATTTCCTCGCCTGGTGGGGCATCTGGCTGGTTTGCGCCAGCATCGGCTGGGACTACGCGCTGTTCACCGTGATCGGGCCGCTATTCCTCAGCTTCACGCTGACGAAATGGTCCGGCGTGGCCCTGCTCGAAAAGGGCATGGATAAGTCCAAGGGTGACAAATACGCCGACTACAAGCGCCGCACCTCGGCCTTTTTCCCGATGCCGCCAAAGACTTAAGGTCGGCCTTCAGAGGGCCAGCCATGTGACCCCGGCACCGCTTGCCCGATTAGCGCGGCGGATCGCGGCGGAATTGCAGAACATTGGCGGGCCGACGCGGCTGCGGGCGCAAGCGCCTGGGGTCGAGTGCATAGCGCAGCGCGGCGAGAATGATCGCGGCGGAGAACACCAGCAGCGCGATCGCCCAGACCCAGTGCGGCAGCATCAGGGCCGCCTCGATCTGCCCGGTATCAGAAAGCATCACCGTGCCATCGATCACCGCCCTTTCGGTGAACAGGTAGCCGAGATCGGACACCATGCTCATCGCCGCGAGAACGCCGAGGAATTGCAGCAGGAAGCGCGCGGCGCCATCGCGTGCGCGCCACGCGACCAGCGCGATCGCCGCGCCGGCGAGCGGGAGCACCGTCAGCCCGACGGTCGAGCGGACATAGACGAGGGCGGATAGCAGGATCGCGCCCGCGAGCGCCCACAATGCGCCGCGCCATATCCGGCGATGCGCGCTCGCCACGATCATCGCGGCTCCGGCAAAAGTGGGGCCGAGCGGCCCTCCCGCGGCAATCCCCGCATGGGTGAAAACCGATGCGTCGGTATCGACAAAGCTTTCGGCGACCCCCGAACCGTTGGCATAGATCGCCAGTTGTTCGAAATGCTGGCCGAGCAGGAGCGCGGTAAGCCCGTGACCCATCTCGTGAAACCAGGTTGTCAGGATCGTGAACGGATAGACCAGATAGGTCCCGAAGGGGAGCGAGGGGAGCGCGACCACCACCACGCCTGCGAGCACCAGCCGACCGACCTGTTCGGCCTGACTTCCGGGTTCGACCAGCGAATGCATCTTGCGATCAGAGCTCCTGGCTCTGCGGCATCGGTTCGCGGCCGAGCGGATCGTCGATCAGTGGGCGAACCTTGCCGTCGCGCCCGATCCGCAAGCGGTAACGTGCGGCGGCCTCCTCGTCCTCGGCGCGCTGTTCCTGCAGGATCGACCAGCTCGCGAGGAACAGCCCCGCGACCAGCGGACCGAGCACGATCCCTGAAAAGCCCGCGATCGACAGCCCGCCCAAAGTGGTGACGAGAATGATCCAGTCGGGAATCCCGGTGTCGCGGCCGACCAGGATTGGACGCAGCACGTTGTCGACCGATGAGATCACGACAAAGCCCATGCCGAGGACGAACACGCCCTGCCAGATTTCTCCGGTGAACAGCAGCCAGAACCCGACCGGTGCCCAGACCAGCGCGGTCCCGACCGCGGGGATGAGCGCGAGAATCGCCATCATCACCGCGAGCAACAGCGCCGAGGACACGCCCGCGATCGCCAGCACGATGCCGCCGACCGTGCCCTGGACAATGCCGACCACCACCGATCCCTTGATCGTCGCGCGCACGATCCCGAGGAAACGCCCTGCGAGGCGTTCGGCGATTTCGCGCTCGACCGGTGCGGAATGGATCAGCGTTTCGCCGATCAGCGCCTCGAGCCGCTCCTGCGCCTTGTCGAAGTCGGACCATCCGCTCTGGTCGAGGATCCCCTGCGCGGGCGCGGGGAGCAAGGCATACATGTCGTTGGCCCACTTGGCGATGTCGACCGGGTTCTC
>JBFHIF010000278.1:0-2961 GCA_041596595.1 Erythrobacter sp.
CCGCGCAGCGCCGCCTTCACCGTCAGCGGAACCGCCGCACTTTCCTGCATCCCCCACTTCCCAGCCACCGGATCAAAGTAGGCCAGCCGGATCGGTGGCAGTGCCGTGTTCCCCGCACGGCGCGCGATCACGCTCTGCCGGAACCACTCGATCGGGCGGTTCATCGCGTGATCGTTGACCGTGGTCGGGCTTTCGCGGGTGTCGATCGGCCCGCCCATCATCGTCAGGGTCGCCGGGGCTGCGGGCGAGCCGTGCTGGTTCATCAGCGCGGTTGCCGCGAGCGCGGGGACAGAAGGCTGACACACCGCAAGCATGTGCGGGCGCTGGCCGGGCTTCACCTGCTCGATATATTCGAGAAACTCGATCAGGTAATCGACATAGTCGTCGAGATCGAAAGTGCCTTCGTGCATCGGCACGGTCTTCGCATCGGCCCAGTCGGTGATGTAGACCTCGTGGCTTTCGAGCATCCGGCTCACCGTGCCGCGCAACAGCGTGGCGTAATGCCCGCTCATCGGCGCGACGATCAGCATCTTGGGGCGATCGTCATCGACACCATCGAGCCGGAAGCGCTTGAGATCACCGAACGGGCGGTTGACCACCGTCGCCTCGATCACCGGATGGACCCGGCCATTGGACCGCGCCTCGGTGATGCCGAAAGCGGGCTTGCCGTAACTGGCGGTCGCATGGGCGAACACGTCGAGCGCGTTCGCGGTCAGCGGGACCGCGCCGAACCGGCTCCACGGATTGGCCGGGTGAGCGAGCATTTCCGAACTCAGCGAAGCCAGCGCGCTCACCGAGTTGAGCCAGTGGCGCTGCAGTTCGTAGGCGTGATAGAGCATCAAAAATTCCAGAACATTTGGCAGGGCAGTAGCCCCGCGATCGCCAGACAGATGGCGATTCGCGCCCTATTGTGCAATGCACAATGACCTTTCCACCCGGCTGGACTGCGGGAAACCGGGCTTTTGCAGGTGAAATTTATCCACCGCGTAGCTAGATGTGAGTGCAGATGGACGGATCTTCCCAAAACCTGACCCCCGATGAGGCGATCGAATCCGTGATCGAGACGGAGTCCGTTCGGCCGCGAAAGGCGCGTTCGCTCGCGCCGCTGCGGATGGTGTTCCGCGAAGCGGCGAAATATCCTCGCCAGGTTGTCTTCGCGCTGATCGCCTTGCTGGTGACAGCTGCCGGAACGCTTGCGATCCCCGCGGCGATGCAGCTGATCGTCGATCGCGGTTTCGGCGGAGCGGGCGAGGGGGCCGGCGATATCGGGCGCTGGTTCCGCTATCTGATGGTGATCGTCTTCGTGATCGCGCTGGGAACTGCGGCGCGGTTCTATTTCGTCAGCTGGATCGGCGAGCGCGTGGTCGCGGACATCCGCCGCAAGGTTCACCGCAACCTGCTGCGCCTGTCGCCCGGCTTTTACGAGGACAACAGCCCCAAGGAAATCTCCAGCCGGATGACCTCGGACACCGCGATCATCGAAACCGTGGTGGGCACCACCGTTTCGGTCGCGCTGCGCAACCTGTTCTTGGGTATTGGGGGGACGATCTACCTGTTCTGGCTGCTTCCGGGGCTGACGATCTGGCTCGCCGTCGGCATTCCGGCGATCATCCTGCCGATCATGATCTTCGGACGCCGGATCCGCGCCCTGTCGCGGTCGAACCAGGACCGCGTGGCCGATGTCGGCGCGATGGTGACCGAGGTGCTCGGCGCGATGAAGATCGTGCAGAGCTTCGGGCAGGAATCTCGCGAGGCCGACCGGTTCGGCGATGCGGTCGAGCGCACCTTCGATACCGCGCGCAAGCGCATCGTCCTGCGCGCGATCATGACCGCGATCATCATTCTTGCGATCTTCGGTTCGATCGTCCTCATCCTGTGGCGAGGGGCGGAAGCCGTAGCGGTCGGCGCGATCACCGGCGGCACGATCCTTTCCTTCATCGTCGGCGCGATGATCGTCGCCGGTGCGTTCGGCGCGCTTACCGAGGTCTACGGCGAATTGCTGCGCGGGGCCGGGGCGGCGAGCAGGCTGGCCGAACTGCTCGAGGCCGAACCCGAAATATCCGCGCCCGCCCGGCCCGAACGCCTGCCCGAGCCGCCGCGCGGCTCGCTATCGTTCCGCAACGTCACCTTCCGCTATCCCGCCCGGCCCGATACCGCCGCGCTCAAGAACTTCACGCTCGAGGTCGAGCCTGGAGAAACGGTCGCGATCGTCGGTCCTTCGGGCGCCGGCAAATCGACGATCTTCCAACTGGTCGAGCGGTTCTACGATCCCCAGGCGGGGACGATCAGGCTCGACGGGGTGCCGCTGACCAAGGCCGACCCGGCCGATATCCGCGAACGGCTCGCTCTGGTGCCGCAGGACGGGGTGCTGTTCAGCGCCAACGCCCGCGACAATCTGCGCTACGGCGCGTGGGACGCAAGCGACGAGGACATCTGGGAAGCGGCGCGGGCGGCCAATGCCGAACAATTCCTGCGCGATCTGCCCGACGGTCTCGATACCTATCTGGGCGAGGGCGGCACGCAATTGTCGGGCGGCCAGCAGCAGCGCGTCGCCATCGCCCGCGCTTTGCTACGCGATTCGCCGATCCTGCTGCTCGACGAGGCGACCAGCGCGCTCGATGCCGAAAGCGAGCAACTGGTCCAGCAGGCGCTCGAGGAATTGATGCGCGATCGCACAACGGTGGTCATCGCCCACCGGCTCGCGACCGTGCGCGCCGCCGACCGGATCGTGGTGCTCGATGCAGGCGAAGTGGTGGAACAGGGCAACCATGCCGCGCTTTCGGCCCAGGGCGGGCTCTATGCCCGGCTCGCGCGGCTGCAATTCGCCGACGAACGCGCCGCCTGACCGGGCACGCCTTCATGAGGCCGCGCACCCGACACAAAGACGTTGACTTGGCCGCCGCCTTCGCCATGGAGCGCGGGACATGACATTCCTCCAGTTGCTGATCATCGCGGTGGTTC
>JBFHIF010000279.1:0-2956 GCA_041596595.1 Erythrobacter sp.
GATCACTGGAGAGAAATCCGCGAGGAGGCGCTGGCGATCTACCGCCACCACGAGGCGATTCCTCCGCTTCGCGAAATATCGCCCGATCACAGGGGGATCGTCCAAGACAATAGCTGGCGGAGCTTCTTCCTGATCGGATATGGCATCCGGCAGGAGGAAAACATCGCGCGCGCGCCGCGCACCGCCAAACTTGTCGAACAGATACCGGGCCTCAATTCGGCGTTCTTCTCGATCCTCGCCCCGGGTTCGACGATCACGCCGCATCGCGGCGTCACCAAGGCGATCGTCACCGCCCATCTCGGCCTGGTGGTTCCCGATGCAGGGGATGATTGCTGGATGCGCGTCGATGATCACCGCTTGCGCTGGCGAGAAGGCGAATGGACCATCTTCGATGACACCTACGAACACGAGGTGAAGAACGAGACCGACCAGACGCGCATCGTACTGCTGTGCCAGGTCGAGCGCCCGCTTGCCGCGCCCGGTTCGTGGCTGGCCGCAGGCCTGCTAGCCTATGTCCGCCGCAGCCATTTCGTGCGCGAAGCAAAGGAAAATCTCGTCGAGTGGGAAACGGCCTTCGCCCGCGCGGAGCGCGAAGCAGTCTAGCCAGGGCAAGCAAATAGCCCGGCAGGATCGCTCCCGCCGGGCTGAATGTTTGGTGCAAAGGCTGCTGCTCTGGCTTGCGGCTTATGCCGCGGTCGAGAAAGCGTCCGCCTCGAGCTTCATCATGTTTTCCGACCCGGCTTCGAGCTTGCGCCGCAGGGCGCCGGCATCGGGCAGGAACCTTTCGGCGTAATAGGCCGCCGAAGTCAGCTTGGCCTCGTAGAAGCCCCGGTCCTCGGCACCCTCGGCCAGTTTCTCCTGAGCAATCTTGGCCATCTTCAGCCAGAAGAACCCGAGCGACACGATCCCCATGATGTGCATGTAATGATGCGCGCCTGCGCCCAGATGATTGGGGTTCGTCATGCCGTTCTGCATGAACCACATGGTCGCCGCCTTCTGCTCGCCCAGCGCCTTTTCGAGGCGTTCGGCGAGGTCCTTCAGCCCGTCATCCTGCTTCGCCTCGGCGATTTCGTCGTCAATCATCTTGAAGAACGCCTGGATCGCCCTGCCCCCCTTCGAGGCCAGCTTGCGCCCGCAAAGGTCCATCGCCTGGACGCCGTTTGTTCCCTCGTAGATCATCGCGATCCGGCTATCGCGCACGAACTGTTCCATGCCCCATTCGCGCACGTAACCGTGCCCGCCGAAAACCTGCTGCATGTTGTTGGCGACGTCATAGCCCTTGTCGGTGCCGTATCCCTTGATCACTGGGGTCATCAGCCCGATCAGGTCGTCCGCCAATTGGCGCTCTTCCTCGGTCTGTGCCTTGTGAGTCAGATCGACCTGGAGCGCACCCCACAAACACAGGGCGCGCATCCCTTCGTTGAACACCTTGGCGTCCATCAGCATCCGGCGCACATCGGGATGAACGAAGATCGGATCGGCCTTCGCGTCGGTGTCTGCCGGACCGGTAAGCGCGCGGCCCTGCCGGCGATCGAGCGCATAGGTAACCGCGTTCTGATAGGAGACTTCGGCCTGCGCGAGGCCCTGGATCCCGACGCCCAGACGCGCCGCGTTCATCATCACGAACATTGCGGCAAGCCCCCGGTTTTCCTCACCGATCATGAATCCGGTCGCTTCGTCGTAATTGAGCACGCAGGTCGCGTTGCCGTGAATGCCCATCTTCTTCTCGATCGAACCGCAGGTCACGCCGTTGCGTTCGCCCGGTTCGCCGTTCTCGTCGAGCAGGAACTTGGGCACGATGAACAGCGAGATTCCCTTCGAACTGTCAGGTGCGCCCGGAGTCTTCGCCAGCACGAGGTGGATGATGTTGCTGGTGAGGTCGTGTTCACCGGCCGAGATGAATATCTTGGTTCCGGTGATCTTGTAGCTGCCATCGGCCTGGGGCTCGGCCTTGGTGCGGATCAGGCCGAGATCGGTGCCGCAATGCGGCTCGGTCAAATTCATCGTCCCCGACCATTCGCCCGAGATCATCTTGGGCAGGTAGGTTTCCTTCTGCTCCTGCGTCCCGGCAGCCTCGATCGCGGCGGTCGCGCCGTTGGTGAGGCCGGGATACATCCCGAAGGCCTGGTTGGCAGAGGCGGTGAATTCCTCGACCACGAAGCCCAGAACGTGCGGCAGGCCCTGCCCGCCGAACTCCTCGGGCTTGGCCAGAGTGCCCCAACCGCTCTCGACATAAGATTCGTAGGCTTCCTTGAAGCCGGGAGGCGTGGTGACGGTCCCGTCCTCGTGCCGGGTGCAGCCATGTTCATCGCCCGCCTGGTTGATCGGCGCGAGAACTTCCGAACAGAACTTGCCGACTTCGTTGACCACCGTTTCGACCATGTCGGGCGTGGCGTTCTCGAAAGTCGGAAGGTTGCCGTAATTGGAGAGGTCGAGCATCTCGTTGATCACGAACCGCGTATCACGAGTGGGGGCGATGTAGGTCGGCATTTAGAGTATCCTCTTGGAGGTGATGTGGCGGGGTCGGCGAAATAGGTCGGGCGGTGCGATCAGCCCAGATCCAGCTTCTCGATCTCTTTGACGAAATCGGTGAGTTCCTTGATCGAGGAATCAATGTCGGCGCGCTGCTCCTTGAGCTTGGCAATGTGCGCCCTGCACGTCTCGACCGTAACGCGGCGCTGTTCCACACGCCCATCGTCGAGATCGTAAAGATCGATCATCTCGCGGATCTCGGTCAGGCTGAATCCGACATTCTTCGCGCGCATGATCCAGGCGAGCCGGGCGCGATCGCGTTTCGAATAGACCCGGGTCAGCCCGACGCGGGCGGGATTGATCAGACCTTCGTCCTCGTAGAACCGCAAGGCGCGAGCCGTGCAGCCGAACTCTGATGTCAGGTCGGAAATCGAATATTGTTCGCGGCTCAATTTGTCGGGTCGATCGAGATGCGCGCCATTGC
>JBFHIF010000280.1:0-2953 GCA_041596595.1 Erythrobacter sp.
CTTTCGCGGCAGTTTCTCGAATGGGGCTTCAACGCTTTCGACCAGAGGCGGATTGCCGAGGACCACCAGGTCGTGGGGACCGCGAGGGTGCAGGGCGGTGACGCGCTCAAGGTCGAATTGGTGACCGAAAGACAGGTGCACGTGAATGTGCCTGCGGGCACGCCCGAAGGCGAGGTCGTGGTGACAATCCGCTATGACGGGCCGGTGCGTGCACCGATCGCGGCAGGCGAACGAATAGCCGAACTCGAAATCGTCGTGCCCGACATGGAGCCTGCCATTGTGCCTCTGGTCTCACGAGAGGATGTCGCTCGAGCCGGATTTTTCCGGCAGATCTTCAACGGACTGGCAGGGTGGCTTTCATGACGGGCCGTTTCATCGCGTTCGAAGGTGGCGAGGGGGCGGGCAAGAGCACGCAATCGCGCATGCTGGCAGAGGCGCTCGAAGCCCGGAATATCCCGGTCATCACCACCCGCGAGCCCGGCGGCACGCCGGGTGCCGAGGCCATTCGCGCACTCTTGCTCCATCCTCCAGGCGAAGGCGCCGGGCGCGGTTGGGGCGCGAAAGCCGAGGCATTGCTGTTTGCCGCGGCGCGCTCCGACCATGTCGAGCGGCTGATACGCCCCGCACTGAAAGAGGGGAGCTGGGTCATCTGCGATCGTTTTGTCGATTCGAGCCGCGCCTATCAGGGCGGGGCAGGGGGCCTGGGTGACGCAGCCATCCGGGGCCTTCACGAATTCGGCAGCGATGGCCTGCTACCCGATCTGACGATACTGCTCGAGGTTCCCCCCGAGCAGGTCAATCGAAGGTTGCGCGAGCGGGACGGCGACACCGCCGATGCGATCGGGGGACGGGGCGCAGATTATCATCGCAAGGTGGCTGAAGGCTTTGATGCGATCGCAGCGGACGATCCACAGGGATTCGCCCGGATCGATGGCAGCGGTGATCCCGCCGCGATCCACGCGCGGGTCATGGCAGCCATTGCTCCGCTCATGGCAAAGCGGAAACAATGACCGACTGGCCCAATCACCAAAAGGCCTGGCACGAATGGCGCCGCGCCCTCGGCGGCAGCCGGATGCATCACGGCTGGATTCTCGCGGGCAAGAAAGGCCTGGGGAAACGCGAATTCGCGCTTGCCGCTGCGCGCGAACTCGTGGCCGAAGAAGGCTCACCGCAGCCTCAGGGCGATCATCCCGATATCCTCATCCTCACGCATCTGCCCAAGGACGACAAGGAGGATGCAAAGCGGCGCGAGGGCAAGGCCTACCTGACCAAACGGAGCATATCGGTCGGGCAGATCCGCGAGATGCAAAAACGGCTGACCACCAGGCCGACACTCGGATCGCGGCGCGCGATCATCATCGACCCGGCGGACGATCTCGAAACCTCGGCATCCAACGCGCTGCTCAAGAGCTTGGAAGAACCCCCGCAGGGCACGTTTTTCCTGCTGGTGTGCCACAGACCATCGCGATTGCTGCCGACAATCCGATCGCGCTGTCGCCTGTTGCGGTTTCCGACCCTGGAGCCGGACGACCTCGCGCGAATGCTCGAAGCCCATAGTTCGGCGAGCGAGGATGCGCGCATGGCTGCCATTCGCGCGGCTGACGGATCGTTCGGCGCGGCGCTCCATTACGTCGAGCAGGATCTTGCCGCCGTATCGCCATTGATTTCACGGTTGATCGAAGAAGGTGATCCCGCGTTCCAGCTGCGAGCGGAACTCGCCCGCACGATCGGACCGCGCGCCGATCGCGGCCGGATCCAGGCGGTGCTCGAACTGGCTCAGGCGATGGTGGCCGAACGGGCGCGGAACGAGCAATCCAGCGCCCTGCGCGCTTCCCTGATCGAGACCCATGTCGCGCTTGTTACGCTGGCGGGCCAGGCTCCGACCTTCAATTTCGATACCGGGCTTCTCGCGATGGAGATCGGCGGGTTGCTTAGCGCAGCAGGCGCGGCTAGCGAGCACGCCAATGGCTGAACCCTTCTACATAACCACCGCAATCAATTACCCGAACGGCAGACCTCATATCGGTCATGCCTACGAGGCCGTATCCGCCGATGTCATGGCGCGGTTTCAACGCCTGATGGGCCGGGATGTCCGGTTCCAGACCGGCACCGACGAACACGGGCTGAAAATGGCGCGCAAAGCCGAAGAGCAAGGGCGCTCTGCACGCGATCTCGCAGATGAAATGTCCGGATATTTCCGTGAGATGGCCGATGCTCTTGATATTACCTACGATCGGTTCATTCGCACTGTGGAGAGCGATCACCACCGCGCCAGCCAGGCGATCTGGAAACGGATGGAAGACGCGGGCGACCTCTACCTCGATCGCTACGAAGGTTGGTATTCGGTGCGCGACGAGGCCTATTACGACGAGAGCGAGCTGATCGAGGGCGAGGGCGGTGAGAAGCTTTCACCCCAAGGCACGCCGGTGGAATGGACCAAGGAGGAAAGCTGGTTTTTCCGCCTCTCCAAATATCAGGACCAGCTTCTCGAACTCCTGCGTTCGCCCGGCTTTCTTGAGCCGGCGAGCCGCCGCAACGAGATGATTGCCTTCGTCGAGCAAGGCCTTCGCGATCTTTCGGTGAGCCGCACCAGCTTCGACTGGGGCGTGAAAGTGCCCGGCAGCGAAAATCACGTGATGTATGTCTGGGTCGATGCGCTGACCAATTACATCACCGGGCTCGGCTTTCCCGATGAAACCAAAGAGATGCAGCGGTTCTGGCCGGCCGACCTTCACATTATCGGCAAGGATATCGTGCGATTTCATACGATCTATTGGCCCGCATTTTTGATGAGCGCCAATCTGCCGGTCCCCAAGAAGGTGTTCGGTCACGGCTTTCTGCTCAATCGCGGGCAGAAGGAATCGAAATCGCTGGGCAACGTGACCGACCCGCTCGAACTGGCGGAGCGGTTCGGCGTCGATCCCCTGCGCTATTTCTTCATGCGCGAAATCGC
>JBFHIF010000281.1:0-2952 GCA_041596595.1 Erythrobacter sp.
CGATTGATTTCAACACGGCGGAATTCCGGCGCTCTGATGGTCCGGGCTTTCACGGCGCGGATGCCGCCTGGCGCAAGGGTTTCACCGGTTCAGGACAGGTCATCGCCGTGGTCGATAGCGGGCTGGACAGCGATAGCCCGGAATTTGCCGGGCGCGTCCATCCCGCATCTCAGGATGTCGCCGGCACTCGCGGAATAGACCCTGACGACGATCACGGCACCAACGTGTCGATGATCGCCGCAGCGGCTCGTAACAACACCGGCATCGTGGGAATAGCCTTCGATGCGCAGGTGCTTGCGCTTCGCACCGACGTTCCGGGAAGCTGCGTCAACGACACGCCCAGCGACCCCACGCTCGATTGCCGCTTTACCGATCGCGACATCGCCCGCGCGATCGACATCGCTGTTGGCGCCGGGGCGACCGTGATCAATCTCAGCCTCGGCGGGGGTGGAGGCTCGCAGCGCGTGATCGACGCTGTCACGCGCGCCGCAGCCCGCGGGATCGTGGTCATCGTCGCTGCGGGCAATAGCGGCCGGGGTGACGATCCCGACATCGATCCCAACCAGCCCGATCCGTTCGCGCAGGCTGTTCTATCGGGTGACAATGGCAATGTGATCATCGTCGGCTCGGTCGACGACAAGAGCATGATATCAGCGTTCAGCAACCGCGCAGGCTCCAAGGCCCAGTCCTATCTCACCGCACGCGGCGAGCGGATATGTTGTGTCTACAAGGACGGCGCAATCTTCGTCGAGACGGTCGACGGGCAGCAATTCGTGACCGTTTTTTCCGGCACGAGCTTTGCCGCGCCGCAAGTGTCCGGGGCGGTCGCCCTGCTCAAGCAGGCTTTCCCGAACCTCACCGCGCAGCAGATGGTCGATATCCTCCTCAAGACCGCCCGCGATGCCGGGGAGACCGGGACCGATCCGGTCTATGGACGGGGCATTCTGGACATCGCCGCCGCGATCGCCCCGAGTGGGCAGACTTCGGTTGCCGGAACCGGGCGCTCGCTCGCGCTGGCCGATAATTTCGCGATCGGCTCTGCAGCGATGGGCGATGCGCTGACGGGGGCTTCGGTCACCACGATGGTGCTCGACGAATATAATCGTGCCTACCGGGTCGCGCTTGGCCACCAAGCGCAAAGCGCGGCGTCTGTCCAGAGACTGCGCGGGGCCGTTGAACGAGGTGGGATCACGCGGGCGGCGGGCAACGAATCTCTCGCGCTGGCGGTTACGATCGGCGAGGGTCCGCGCGCCGCCGGGCTCGGCTGGTCAAGCGAACTGCGGCTCACGCCCGACGAAGCGCTCGGCGCGAAAGTGCTGGCCGCGCGGGTTGCGGCGCGCATTTCGCCCGATCTGCAATTCGGGGTCGCCGTTTCGGAAGGGGCAGGGGGACTGGTCGCGCATCTCCAGGGGGCCAAGCGCCCCGCTTTTGCCATCGCGCCATCCGCATCGCGCGATCCCGGATTCCTTATGCGCGGCGAGGTCGCTGTCGCAGCCCGTCACCAGATTGGCGACTGGGGTGTGACACTCTCGGCCGAGAGCGCGAACGCCTGGCTCGGCGACAATCGCCGCGCGAGCGATGTCGTGTTCGGCCTCCGCGAGAAGCGCCCGGCTTCGAGCATTGAGCTCGCACTCGATCGCGGGTTTGGCGATCTCGATGCTGGCCTTGCGCTGACCTGGCTGAATGAGAAGGACACAGTGCTTGGCGCGCATTTCCACTCGGCTCTCGGGCTGAGCGGCGCGGATACGATGTTCGTCGATGCCGAGGCCGCGTGGCGTTTCGCCCCGACCTGGCGGCTTGGAGCGGATTACCGCCTGGGGGTCACCAGGCCGCGCGGGGGCGAACTGATTGGCGCGGGCTCGCAGCTTGCAAGCCAGGCATGGTCAGTGGACCTCACAAAACTCGGCCTGGTGACGAGCGGCGACAGCGCCGGATTTCGCCTCAGCCAGCCGCTGCGGGTCAGCGGAGGCGGCCTGGCCCTCGATCTGCCTGTGTCGTGGGATTACGCGACCGAGACCGCGCAGATTGGACGGCAGGTGCTTTCGCTGTCGCCTCGCGGGCGCGAAATCATGGGCGAGATGAGCTACGGATCCCCGCTGCCCATCGGCTTTGGCCGCGCCAGCGTGTTCTATCGCCACCAGCCGGGGCACGTCGCCCGCGCGGAAGCGGATTTCGGCGCGATGATCAGTTTTTCGGCCTCGTTCTAGTCCGTCGGTTTATCCTGGCATTCCGGCATCGAGCGCGAACTGGTGCGCGCGCTCGACCAGCGGCTGCACCCTTTCGCTCATGGCCTTGGCATGGGCAGACGAGGCGGTGCCATCGATCACGCGCTTCTTGATCCCCTGCATGATCCCCGCGAGACGGAACAGGTTGTAGGCGAAATACCACTCCATCGGCGGAACCGGATATCCGGTGCGAGCCACATAACGTTCGACAGCCTGTTCGACCGTGGGGATGCCGAGTGTCTCGAGATCCAGCCCGAGCAGGCCAGCGCGTCCGTCAGCGGGTTGGAACCAGTTGAGCATCAGATAGCTGAAATCCGCGATCGGATCGCCCAGGGTGGACAATTCCCAGTCGAGCACCGCGATCACGCGGTTTTCCTGATGGTGGAAGATCACGTTGTCGAGCCGGTAATCGCCGTGGACCACGCTGCTTTCGTGCTGCGTTGGAACCGTTTCGGGTAGCCATTCGATCAGCCGCTCCATTTGCGGCATCTGCTCGGTTTCCGACAACCTGTATTGCTTGGACCACCGCGCGATCTGGCGGGCACAATCATCGGTCGGCTTGCCGTAATCTGCGAGGCCGATCTGCTGCGGATCGTTGAGGTGCAGGTCGGCCATCGTGTCGATCAGCGAATGGTAGATTTCGCGTCGATCGTCTGGCGAATAATCGGGCAGGGCACCGTTCCACAGGCTGCGACCATCGGCCATGCTCATCACGAAGAATTTCGAA
>JBFHIF010000282.1:0-2945 GCA_041596595.1 Erythrobacter sp.
GTGCTTTGCCACGCGCGATGTCGCGCGGCGCTGGCGGCGCGGCGCGCTCGCATGGTCGTTTGACGAAGCGATGCCCGATCGGCCCGCCTGGCCCGATTTGCCCGAATTGCTGCCGCCCGGCCGGATGCCCAAGCGTGGCAAGTTCGGATCCGAGCGCGCCCGCATCGCGCTCTGGCACGCGCTGGCGCATATCGAGTTCGTCGCGATCGATCTCGCGCTCGACATGGCGGGGCGGTTCGGGGAGCAGATGGGCGAGGACTTCGTGTCCGATTTCCTCTCGGTCGCGGCGGACGAAGCGATGCATTTCGCGCTGCTCGCCCGGAAGCTCGAATCGCTTGGCTCCCATTATGGCGCGCTGCCAGCCCATGCCGGCCTGTGGGAGGCCGCCGAGGAGACAAGCCACGATGTCGCCGCGCGGCTTGCGGTGGTTCCGATGGTGCTTGAGGCGCGTGGTCTCGACGTCACGCCGGCGACCCTCGAACGGGTGCGGCAGGCGGGCGACGAGCACGGTGCACGCATCCTGGCGCGCATACTTGACGATGAAATTCGCCACGTCGCCTACGGGACCAAGCATTTTCTGGAAGTCGCGCAACAACGCGGAAAACCGGCAGAATCACTATGGCAGGAACTGGTCCGACAGCACTTCAGAGGCTCTCTGAAGCCGCCATTCAACGACTCGGCGCGTCTTGCAGCCGGTTTGTCGCGAGAATTCTACGCGAGCGTTGCGCTTTAAGATTTTGGCCGGATAACTGCCGACACGTCGCGGGGCCAAATACAGGCCCAGCTAACATACCGAACGAGCGGGAATTGGGATTGTTCCGGCTCCATGCGAAATTTTTTCGGTTCGGATTAACGGGAACGTGGGCATACCCACGATTATAGGACGGGTCGCAAATGACATCGCTTTTCAAGCGTCAAACTCTCAAGGTGAGCGCCGCGCTTTTCGCCGCAGGTTCGCTCGCCGCCGCAGCGCCGGCCGCTGCCAATGCTTCCGCCAGTGCTTCAGCCGCCAGCCCCGATGTCAGCGCCCCGATGCGCGCTGCACAGGGCGAGGGCCTGAGTTCGGGCGATCCTCGCTTCAAGCAATTGTTCGCCAGTTGGACCGCGCTCGACCAGACCGGTCCTGGCAATCCGATCGAAGAGCCTGTCGTTACCGTGCCCTCGCGCATGCCGCTTGGCGGCGCGCGGCTTACCAGCGGCTACGGCATGCGCGATCACCCAGTGCTGCGTCGCCGCGCCCGCCACAAGGGCGTTGATCTGGCCGCGCCGGCCGGCACCCCGGTCTATGCCACCGCCGATGGCGTCGTTGGCCGCGCTGACTGGTTTTCGAGCTACGGCCTGTTCATCAGCATCGACCATGGTGCCGAGCTTGAAACCCGCTATGCACATATGTCGAAGCTCGCGGTTGCCAGCGGCGACACCGTCAAGAAGGGCGACGTGATCGGATATGTGGGATCGACCGGACGTTCGACCGGCCCGCACCTGCATTATGAAGTCCGCGTTGACGGGGTTGCGGTCAATCCGATTCCCTATATGGTGGAAACCGAAGAGCAGCTCGCGCTGGACGATGAGAGTCTGACCGGCATGGGCGGCGACTGAGGCACGATTTTCCCGCCTGGAAGCGGGTCGGACATTGGAGAGGATGTCCGAGTGAGGGCGGCGGGTTTTCCCGCCGCCATTTTTTGCGCCGTCTCGCCCGGTGCCGCGTTCAACCGCCCGACTCCCCGAAAATCCGCTTGAGTGCGATTGCGCCGCCGCTAGTCTCGAAGCGGACGAAGCCGCAATGATGCACTGGGATGGGAGAGAGTGACGATGGACCTGCACCCGATCGCTCACGCGGCCGCGCGGCCCGATCATCCCGCGGTGATCATGGCGGGCTCGGGCGCTGTAACCAGCTACGGCGCGATGGATCACGATGCCAATCGTTTCGCCCAGCTGCTGCGCGATCGCGGTCTGGGTCCAGGTGATGCCTTCGCGGTGCTGATCGAGAACCGCGCCGAATTCTTCACTCTCATATGGGGCTCGCAACGCGCGGGCACATTGCTGGTCCCGGTATCGACCCGGCTCACCGCTCCCGAAATCTGTTACATCCTGCGCGACAGCGCGGCGAAGTTCCTGGTCACCTCGACCTGTTTCGACGAGGTCCTGCCCGCGATCCGCGAGGAATGCCCCGATCTCGCGATGCTGGTGATGGGTTCGGGCGACGCAGAGGATTTCGCCTCCGCTCTCGCCGCGCATCCGGCCGAACCGATCGCCGACCCATCTGCGGGACTGGTCATGCTCTATTCCTCGGGCACGACCGGGCGGCCCAAGGGGATCAAGCCGGCCCCGCCCGCCGATCCCGATCCCCTCGCGACGAACCCGCTCGTGGCGCTGGCGATGATGGGCGCGGGGATGCCTGCCGATGGATCGATGGTCTATCTCTCGCCTGCGCCGCTCTATCACGCAGCGCCGATCGGCTGGGCTTCGACCGTCCACCGGCTCGGCGGAACGGTGGTGGTGATGGAGAAATTCGATCCCGAGGCCGCGCTTGCCGCGATCGAGCGCTACAAGGTGACCGACAGCCAGTGGGTTCCGACCCATTTCGTGCGGTTCCTCAAGCTCGATTCCGCGATCCGGTCGAAATACGACCTGTCGAGCCACCGCCGCGCGCTTCATGCGGCAGCACCTTGCCCGGTTCCGATCAAGCGCGAGATGATCGATTGGTGGGGGCCGATCGTGAACGAATATTATGCCGGCAGCGAAAGCATCGGGATGACTCTGGTCAAGTCGCCCGAATGGCTCGAACGACCCGGCACGGTGGGCCGCGCGATCCACGGCACGCTGCACATTTGCGCAAGAGACGGGAACGAGCTTCCGCCAGGCGAAGACGGCCTCGTCTATTTCGAGAACCCGGTACTGCCGACCTATCACAACGATCCCGCCAAGACCGCCGAGGCGATGCA
>JBFHIF010000283.1:0-2941 GCA_041596595.1 Erythrobacter sp.
GCCTCGGGGGAGGCGAGGACGCTTTGCATGACGAGTTCAGGTACGATTGCCGACCACGTCACCACGAACAGAAGAACCGGGATTACGACCCAGACAGCGACATACCAGGCATGGTAGATCGGCCGGGACGTCGGACGATCACCCGAAGCAGAGGCCTGAAAGCTCCACGCCTTCGCGCGTCCCGCCAGCCAGCCGGCAAGACCCAGTCCGATGGCAATCAGGATCAGCGTGACTGGCGACATCAGATGAACCCGGTTCCTCTTTCACTGCGCGCATTGCCATGCGTCATGGCCGCCAATCGGCCGATTGATAATTCGCCCGAACCGTTGTCGGTCGGAATTATTGCGACTCGCGGATGCCGTCTTAGGGGCTTGCTTGTATGATTGGCAGCCCCGTCCAGCGCGATGGTGGAGAAATAAGACACCTTTATGACACCCGAGCCGCAGATCGTCCGCGAGCATGGCTCGAGCTCTCGTCATGGGACGCGGCAATCGGAAACCACACTTCGACGCGGGTTCCTTCGCCAAGCTGGCTGTGAATGTCGAGGCGCCCGAGATGGCGCTGGACGATGTGTTTTACGATCGCGAGCCCCAGTCCGGTCCCGCCCGATGCGCGGCTGCGTCCCGGATCGATCCTGTAAAACCGTCTCGTGAGGAGCGGCAACTGGTCTGCCGCGATCCCGTCGCCTTGATCTTCTACGCAAATTCGGGCTCTGTCGTCATCCGATCGGTCGAGGCGAACCGTGACAGTGGCTTGGTCGGCGGAATATTTCAGCGCGTTGTCGACGAGGTTGCGGATCACCTGTTCGAGCTGCATCGGGTCGCCGAGGATCGTCGCGGGGCGCTCGATCACGATCCGGGTCCGATCGGCGCGGTCGGATCCGGCGGCATCGGCAGCTGCACGCTTGATCAACGGACCAAGATCGACGGGTTCGGCCGGCACGTCATGTTTCTCCGCTTCGATCCGGGACAGGCTCATCAGGTCGCTGATCAGGCTTTTCAGCCGTTTCGCCTCGCGCTCGATCGTCTCGAGAAACCTGCGCGAGGTGGCTTCGTCGAGGTCGTCACCGCCCTCGCGCAAGGTTTCGACATAGCCAAGGATCGAGGCCAGGGGTGTGCGCAACTCATGGCTGGCATTGGCGACGAAATCGGTATGCGCGCGGCTTATATCCGCCTCTGCGGTCTGGTTGACTAGCTCGACAATTGCCATCGTATCGCTGACCGATTGACGGTGAATGCCCCAGATATCCTGCCGCCGCACCAGGCCGCGAACGGTCACCGAGCCATCACGATTTTCGTTCAGCAGAGCGATCGCGCCTGGCTGCCGGAACACGACGCGCACGTCCTGTCCGACCATGTGATTGCCGAGCAGGTCTCTTGCAGCCCGATTGGCGACAGCGATCGTGTTTTTCTGCGTTACCACCATCGGCACAGTGGAATTTTCGAGCAGGTCGCTCATCGTCGCAATGCTCGGGGCGGGATTGGACTGCGCACGAGGGGGGTCGGGCGGTTGCCCCGCCGAGAGCAGCAGCGATCCGATCCAAACACCCAGGACCGCAAGTGCGATGATCCAATCGAAACCCAGCAATAGCAGCGCGACAAACGTGACGACTGCCAGCGCCATGCCTGCGACAGGGAGGGGTTGCCGCTCTTTCATCGGGTGCCGCTCTATCGCCTCGAAGCGCCGGGGGGAAGCCGTGGAATGGAGATTTTGTGGGGTGCCCCCGATCGGGGAGAGTTTCGCATTACCAAAGAAGGGAGGTGGTGACCCCTACGGGAATCGAACCCGTGTTTCAGCCGTGAAAGGGCCGCGTCCTAACCGCTAGACGAAGGGGCCACGCTCGGTTGCGAGAGCGCGCATCTAGGGGCGCGTGGGCGAGGGGTCAACCCTGTTCGCGAGCCCTCCTGCGCTTTTTTTCAGGAGACGGCTCTCAATCCGCGAAAGCGGCATCCTCGAGGTGGAGTTCCGCCGCGGGGCGCGCACCCCAATCGTCGATCTTGACCCGTCCCGCGAGGTGGAAACGACGCCCCTTGCTGCGGTTGAGCAGGGTCTGGGCCATTTCCGTCTCGGCAGCGCGAAAGGCTATACCCTTGAATGATCGCCCATCCTGACCCGCCGCGATGATCCGCAGATGGTCGGTGCCCACGATATCGGCTTTGACAATCGTCACCGGTCCCACCGCCACGCGCGGCGCTGGCCAACCGACGCCATACGGGCCGGCAGCATCGAGCGTGGCGACGAGCTCTGGGGTCAAACCGCCCGGCGCGAGCGAGAGGTCGAGATGCATCGCCTGACCGGCGCGCGCACGATCGACATCTCTTGCGAGGCGCGAATCGAGGAATTCGGTGAAGGCCGACAGGTTCGCGCTTGCGATGGTCAGGCCGGCCGCCATCGCGTGGCCGCCCCCTGCGACAAGCAGCCCCTGCTCGCGCGCGGCGATGATCGCGGCGCCAAGGTCGACACCGCTGATCGACCGGCCCGAGCCCTTGCCCGTGCCGTCCGAATCGCTGGCGATCACGATGGCGGGCTTCCCAGTCTTTTCCTTGATGCGGCCCGCCACGATTCCGATCACACCGGGATGCCAGCCTTCGCCTGCAAGAACGTGAACCGCCATATTGTGCTGGTGCGCCAATTGCGCCTCCGCGGCCTGCTGGACTTCCTTCTCGATCGCGCGGCGCTCCTCATTGAGAGCCGAGAGCTGTTCGGCGATCGCTCGCGCTTCGTCGGGGTCGCGGGTCGTCAGCAGGCGGACGCCGAGCGTCGATTCACCGATCCGCCCCCCGGCATTGATCCTCGGCCCAAGCGCAAAACCGAGATCGCTTGCCTTTGGTGCGCAGGTTAGACGGCTCGAATCCATCAGCGCGGAAAGGCCGATCCGGTCACGCCTGGCGAGAACCTTCAAGCCCTGGGCAACAAATGCGCGGTTGAGTCCGTGAAGCGC
>JBFHIF010000284.1:0-2937 GCA_041596595.1 Erythrobacter sp.
GGATAGCGAATATCTCGGCCCGGCCTACGATGCAACTGCCCGCGCTTACCGTCTCAAGTTCATCAGGAACGGGCGCGTTTCCTACGTCGATGTGGATGCGCGCACCGGGCGGATCATCAATCAATCCCGCTGATATCCCCGGCGTAATGCGGAACGCTTCACGCTTGTGTGCGCTCGGCTTGACGTGTGTTGTCCAAAAGCGCACGAACCCGGCGACTTTTAAGCAAACAAGCGGTGGATTATGCGAATACTGATCGTCGAAGATGAACCCACTCTCGGCCAGCAGCTCAAGACGACGCTGGAACAGAACGGCTATGCGGTCGATCTATCGACCGATGGCGAAGATGGGCACTTCCTCGGCAGCACCGAAGATTACGACGCGGTGATCCTCGATCTCGGCCTGCCCGAGATCGACGGGCTTTCTGTGCTCGGCATGTGGCGCAAGGAAGGCCGCGATTTTCCGGTGCTGGTGCTGACGGCGCGCGACAGCTGGTCGGACAAGGTCGCCGGGCTCGATGCAGGCGCCGACGATTACCTCGCCAAACCGTTCCAGACCGAGGAACTTATCGCCCGGCTGCGCGCGCTCATCCGCCGTGCCAGCGGCAACACCTCGTCCGAATTGACCGCGGGCAATGTTCGGCTGGACACGCGCTCGGGCCGGGTCACGCTCGATGGCGAACCGGTCAAGCTGACCGCGCAGGAATACAAGCTGCTCTCCTACCTCATGCACCACAAGGGCAAGGTGGTGAGCCGCACCGAACTGATCGAACACATCTACGATCAGGACTTTGACCGCGATTCGAACACGATCGAGGTCTTCGTCACCCGCATCCGCAAGAAACTCGGCGCAGAAGTGATAACGACGATCCGTGGTCTCGGTTACAGCCTCGACGATCCCGCAGACGCCCCGCGCGCCTGATCGCGGCGTGAACGACCCCGTCTCTGCAGGCAGCGACGGCACCGACCGTGCGGCCGGCGCCGCTGCGAATGGGGGCGGGCGGTTCGCGAAGATCAACCCGCTCAACCGCGGCAGCCTTGCGCGGCGCATGGGGCTTATCGCCGCGGTCTGGATCACCGTCCTGCTGGTGGGAGGCGGCATCGCGCTCGATCGCTCGCTCACCAACCAGGTGCGGCAGAATTTCGACGAGCAGCTCGAATATATCCTGACTGCGATGATCACCTCCGCCGAGATCGACCCCTATGGCGAGGTGCTGTTCTACCGCGCGCTGGGCGATCAGCAGTTCCTCGAGCCCAATAGCGGCCTCTACTGGCAGATCAGCGGCGAAGGGTTCGAACCCTATGCGTCGCGCAGCCTGTGGGACCGGACGCTCGACTTGCGCGGGGCGAGCGCAACCGAGGGCCATTTCGACAGCGGCGCACATTTCTACAATTCATTCCAGTTCCCCGGCGAACCGCTGCGAATTGCCGAACGCACGGTGATCCTGCCCGGCAGCGAGACCCGCTGGACCTTTGCGGTCGCATCTTCGACCGAGGAAATGGACGCGCAAATCCAGCGCGTGCGTTCGATCCTGGTCTGGAGTTTCGCGGTTCTGGGTCTGGGCCTGATGTTCATGGCGCTGATGCAGATTCGCTATGGCCTGCAACCGCTCAGGCGCGTGCGCGCAGCGATTTCGAAGCTGCGGACCACTGGCGAAAACCGGATTACCGAGCCGCTGCCGAGCGAGGTCCAGCCGCTGGTGGAAGAATTGAACGCGCTGCTCGAACATTCCGAACGGCAGGCCGAAGAGGCGCGCACTCACGCGGGCAACCTCGCGCACGCATTGAAGACCCCGCTGACGGTGCTGACCAATGCCGCGACTGCGCGCGATCCCAATTTGAGCCAGGCAGTGTTCCGCGAAACCCGCACCATGCAGCGTCATGTGGACCACCACCTTGCCCGCGCGCGGGCCGTGGGACGGCGCGCGGTCGGCCATGCCCGGACGAATGTTCGCGAAAGCGCGGAAGCGGTGCGCCGCGCCGTCGAAAGGCTCTATCCCGAAGGGCGTCTCGACATCGCGGGTAGCCGCGAAACGATGGTCGCGATCGAGCGGCAGGATCTCGACGAAATCCTTGGCAATCTGATCGAGAACGCCGCGAAATATGGCGGGGGCAGCGTATTCGTGACACTCGATGCCGACCCCGAGGCGGACCATTGCGTGATCTGGGTCGAGGATGACGGGACCGGCATCCCGACAGCCGAACGCAGCCACATCTTCGATCGCGGTGCGCGGCTGGACACCGGTAAGCCCGGCACCGGCCTGGGTCTTGCGATCGTGCGCGATGTCGCGGAAATCTACGGCGGAAGCGTGACGCTGGGCGAAAGCGAGGATCTGGGCGGGTTGCTCGTGGAGTTGCGGCTGCCCCGCGCCTGAGCGCAGGCGTGACGGATCAACTGTCCGGCGAAACGTGCTGACGCCTATTCCTCGCGCGCTTTTTCGTGGTGCCGGATCACTTCCTCGATGATGAAGCGGAGGAACTTCTCGCTGAATTCCGGGTCGAGGTCGGATTCTTCCGAAAGCTTGCGCAATCGCGCGATCTGGCGCGCCTCGCGCTCGGGGTCGGCCGGAGGCAAGGTGACGCGCGCCTTGTATTCGCCGACCGCCTGGGTGATCCGGAACCGCTCGGCGAGCATGTGGATGATGGCTGCATCGATATTGTCGATGCTCTTGCGAAACCTCGCAAGCTGCGGATCGCTCTCGGCCTGTGCGGAGTCGGAATGGTGCGCGGGGTCGGACATCGGTTGCAAAGCTAGCAGCAATTCCACGCTTGCCAAGCGCGAGAGCGTAGCCCAAAGCGACCCGAAATGACTGCCGATGTCGTCCCCCTGCAGCGCAAAATGCCGACGCTCGACCCTATGCTCGCGCTAACTGCGAGCGGCATGAACGCGGTCAACACCGTGATCCTCGAGCGGATGCAGAGCGAAATTCCCCTGATCCC
>JBFHIF010000285.1:0-2929 GCA_041596595.1 Erythrobacter sp.
CATCCTCGGAGCGATCGCTGCCTATGTTCGGGTCCATTACGGGCTGGCAAGCGCGATGATCCTTCACGCAATCCACAACGCCTATGCGCTCGCTCTCGCAGCGATTGCTATGCACTCGGGTTTTGCAGCCTAAGGCGCGATATCGAAGTGGAGCGCGGTGATTTCGCTCCGCGCAAACCTGCGGTAAAGGGCGCGCGCCGGTGCGTCCTCGGGTGCGGTCTCGGCCTGGATGAAGACCGTCCAGGCCCCCGCGTCCCGCGCCACCCGCCGTGCCGCTTCGATCATTGCGGTGGCGGCTCCGATGCGGCGGTGCCCCGCTAGGACCGCGAGATCGTAGATGAACAATTCGCTGCGCGCCTGTTCGAACTTGTGCAGGACGTAACCCGCCAGCGCACCGATCGCTTGTTCGCCGCGTTCGGCAAGAATTACGACATTGCCAAGGTTTGCCAGCCAGGCTGCGGCGTAACCATCACTCGGCGGCTTGTCCGCGTAATTCTCAGGCTCGCCAAAGCCATCGCAAAATACCGCGTTCATCGCGCGGAACCCGTCGAGATCGCCATCGACGATGCGGCGTACAGTTACTTTTCCCTTTTGGTCGGACACGGCGGCGGCCTCCTGCCGCGCGCCGGTCAGCCCATTCCGAGCGCGGCCTTGTAGGTCTCGAGGATGATTTCCTGCTCGCTGCGGTCGTCGGGCTTCATCTTCCGCAGACGGACGATCTGGCGCATGATCTTGGCATCATAACCCACGGCCTTGGCTTCCGCATAGACGTCGCGGATATCGTCGGCGATGCCTTTCTTTTCTTCTTCCAGACGCTCGATGCGTTCAATCAAAAGGCGCAGGCGGTCATCGGTGGCGTCGGCCATTTCAAGTCAGCTCCAAATCAGGTGAGAATCAGTCTGGCGGCTGGATAGGCACAGCCGCGCGCCGGCAAAAGTGCGCTTTCCACAAGCACGCGCATTAATGCGGGAAAACTCGTCAGCGCAAATCGGGCCGGTTGCGCGTCAGGCTGCGCTCCATCTCCGCGATCTGGTCTTCGGTGGCCGGCTTCTGCCGAGTCGCCTTCCACTCATCCATCGGCATTCCATGGATCAGCTCGCGCGCGGCTTCCTTGTCTCCGGAATATCCTGCCTCGCGGATCCAGTCGGCAAGGCAGTTGCGGCAGAACCCGGCGAGCCCCATCAGCTCGATGTTCTGCGCATCGTGGCGATGCCGCAGGTGGCGGACCAGGCGCCGGAAGGCGGCCGCCGCCACCGCGTCATCGATCTGGTCTAACGGGTCGGCTGAATTCGTATCCATCGTGACTATCCCTTGAGTTGCGCGGGTGCTGTGCCATAGCGAAAACCTCAAGAAGGACAGGCAGGCGATGGCAAGACGCGACCAAACCAGGATCGACCCGCGCGGGCGCAAGGTCAAGATTCTCGCGACGATTGGCCCGGCGAGCCGATCGCCCGAAATGCTGCGGCGACTGTTCAAGGCAGGTGCCGATGCGTTCCGCGTGAACATGAGCCACGGAAGCCATGGCGACCATGCAAAGGCGATCCAGGCGATCCGGGCTCTCGAAAAGGAATTCGCTCGCCCCATCGCGATACTCGCCGACCTCCAAGGCCCAAAGCTGCGGGTCGGGGAGTTCAAGGACGGCAAGGCCGTCATCCGACATTCGGGCCACTTCACGCTTGATCGTGATGAAACGCCGGGTGACGAGACCCGTGTGTGCCTGCCGCATCCCGAACTGTTCGGGATCATGGAGCGCGGCCAGCGCCTTCTGATCAATGACGGCAAGATCAGGCTCAGGGTCAAGGAAGCGGACGAGAACCGCATCTTCTGCTCGGCCGAGGTGGGCGGCGTGATCTCGGACCGCAAGGGCGTCAACGTGCCCGATGCCGAGGTCCCGATCCCGGCCTTGACCGAAAAGGACCGGAAGGATCTCGCCTTTGCTGTCGAACAGGGTGCTGACTGGATTGCACTCTCGTTCGTCCAGCGCGCTGCCGACCTGGCAGAGGCCCGCAAGCTTATTGCCTCGCACGGGGGCAAGGACGTGGCGCTGTGCGCCAAGATCGAAAAGCCGATGGCGGTGAATCGTCTGCCGGAAATTATCGAGATGGCCGATGGCATCATGGTGGCCCGCGGCGATCTTGGCGTCGAACTCGAACCGCACGAAGTCCCTCCGCTGCAAAAGAGGATCGTCAATGCGACCCGACGGGCAGGCAAGCCGGTTATCGTCGCGACCCAGATGCTGGAAAGCATGATCGAAAGCCCGACCCCCACCCGCGCCGAGGTCTCCGACGTCGCCAACGCGGTCTATGACGGGGCCGACGTGGTGATGCTTTCGGCCGAAAGCGCGGCAGGCGACTGGCCCGAGGAATCGGTCGCGATGATGCACGCGATCGCGCAGCAGGTCGAAAATGACGAGGGGTATAAGAGCCGGGTGCGGTTTCTCGAGGTTCCCCCCGATGCGACCACTTCGGATGCCTTGGCGCATAGTTGCATGACGATCGCCGATACGGTGCCGATTACCGCCATCACGGTCTTCACCATGAGCGGATCGACTGCTCGCCGGGTCGCGCGTGAGCGACCCGACACGCCGATGCTGGTGCTCACCCCCTCGATGCGAACGGCGAGGCGCGCGGGCCTGCTATGGGGCGCCCACGCGGTCGCGACCAAGGATATCGGCAGCTTCGAGGAGATGATCGCGAAGGGCAAACGCATGGCGCTGCGTCATGGATTCGGCAAAGCCGGGGACAAACAGGTGGTGCTCGCAGGCGTGCCGTTCGGGACCCCGGGATCGACCAACCTGCTCCATGTCGTTACTCTGTCGGGAGACGAGCTCGACAGGCACAGCGACTAGCGCGCCGCCTCCCCGCAAACGCTCGTTTCGAGGGAGATGACACATGCGCCTTGTTCACCTGATCCTGCTGGTCGTTCTCGG
>JBFHIF010000286.1:0-2925 GCA_041596595.1 Erythrobacter sp.
AGAACCGGGCGAGAGTCCGCCGGTCGCCTTCCTCCAGCTTGCGCGGCGTTCCGCGCTTTATAAACTGCTGGAGATAGGCCGGATTTCGTCCAAGCAGCTCCGACAGGCGCGAAAGGCTCGCGCCGCGCTCGCGCGAAAGATCAAGCAGTCTCTGGCGGTCAGGCGATGTTTGGGACTGTGGCACGATGCCTCCCTAGGTGGCGGACGCCGAAGGACGACCCCTTCATTTTTCCTATAGCATAGGATTTTTCCTAGACAAGTAGGATTTCGGTTGGAACATTTAGCGAACAACGACCGATTCGCCTGATGATCTGAGCAGTAAAGAGGGGACCCAGGATGCTGATCCGCAAAGTCGAACAATTCCTCCGCAAACACGACATGCCCGCGACCAAGTTCGGCCGTCTTGCCGCGCACGATCCGCGTTTTGTCCTCGATCTCAGGATGGGCCGCATCCCTCGCCCCGCGACCGAAGCGCGCACGCTTCGATGGATGGCGAATTACGAAACCGCTTCGCTCGCGAAGGAGACCAAGGAACTTGCCCATGTTTGACCAGACCACCGCCCGCACAGCCGAATACGAAATCAAGTCGGCCCCAGACGCGGGCTCAGCACCACGACGCGAGCGCCGCTATCGCCCCCGCCGGACCACCACGGACCGCGTGCGTGATGCGCTGTTGCGGCTGGCACAGGGACGCGCGCAATTTCTCTCCCATGAGGAAAAGGCCTGGGCGTCGATCACCTTTTCAGGGACACGGCACGAGGTGATGCTCGATTTTGACGGGGTCGAGTCGGTGGCTGCGGGGGAAACCTTCATCAACGCCCTGCCCGATCACGAATTCACGATTCCCGGCCAATTGGTAGCCGAAGCAACCGTGAGCGCGGTCGATCACCGCTTCACTGGCGAGGACGAACGGATGGTCGTGACCGCGGTGCTTCTATTGCTCGAGGAGAACTAGGTTCGCCTGACGACGAGGTTCCGGATTTCGCTCATGTCTTCCATGGCGAACCGGATGCCCTCGCGGCCGAGGCCTGAATCCTTGACCCCGCCATAAGGCATGTTGTCGACCCGATAGCTGGGCACGTCGTTGATCACCACGCCGCCCACGTCGAGCCGATCCCAGGCATCGAACATCTTGAACAGGTCGCGGGTGAACACGCCCGCCTGAAGCCCGAAAGTGCTGCGATTGACCTCTTCGAGCGCCTCGTCGAAATCGCTGAACTTCTGGAGGATGGCGAGCGGTCCGAACGCCTCCTCGTTGAGTGCCTTGGCATGCTTGTCGACCCCTTCGAGGAGAGTCGCCTCGAGCATGTTTCCCTTGCTGAGCCCGCCGCCGCACAGCAAGGTTGCGCCACCTTCGACCGCCTCGTCGATCCAGCCTTTGAGACGGCTGGCCTCGCCATCGGAAATCATCGGGCCGATAAAGGTGTCGCGATCCTTCGGATCACCGGCCACCAGAGTCTTCGTCTTTGCGACCAGCATGGCCCTGAACTCGTCATAGACATCGGCGTGGATGATGATCCGCTGAACCCCGATGCACGACTGGCCTGACTGGTAGAATGCGCCAAAGATTACCCGTTCGAGCGCGTCGGACAGATCGGCATCGTGATCGATCACCACCGCCGCGTTGCCGCCGAGTTCGAGCACGACCTTCTTCTTGCCGCAGCGCGCTTTCAGGTCCCAGCCGACCGCCGGCGAGCCGGTGAAGGACAGAAGTTTCAATCGCTCGTCGGTGGTGAACAGGTCGGCCCCGTCGCGGCTTGCGGGGAGCACCGAGAACGCCCCCTCGGGTAGGACGTCGCATTCGGCGAGCACTTCGCCCATCAGGATCGTGCCGAGCGGGGTCTTGGATGCCGGCTTGATGATGAACGGACACCCCATCGCGATCGCGGGCGCGATCTTGTGCGCGGCAAGGTTCAATGGGAAATTGAACGGCGAGATGAAACTGCACGGCCCGATCGGCACGCGTTTCCACATCGCCTGGTAACCCCTCGCCCGGGCGGAAATATCGAGCGGCATGACCTCGCCGTAATTCCTGACCGCCTCCTCAGCCGCGATGCGGAAAGTGTCGATCAGGCGGGTGACCTCGCCTTCGGCATCCTTGATCGGCTTGCCCGCCTCGACGCACAGCGCATAGGCGAGTTCGTCAAACCTCTCGCGAAACCGACCGACGCAATGCATCAGCACGTCCTGCTTTTCGTAGGAGGCGAGCCGCGCCATCGGATCGGTCGCCGCGACATTGCCGACAATCGCCTTGTCGATCGTCGCCGCGTCGGCAAGCGCGACCCGGAACGCAACTTCGCCGCTATACTTGTCGGTCACCGCGAGATCGGCGTTGGGCTGCTCTGCCTTGTTGTTGAGGTAGAGCGGATAGGTATCCTTGAGCACGGGGATGTCTCCTGCGGTGCGCGTCGTCACAGCTCTGCGCTGAGGCGCTTGATGTCGTGGTTGAGAATCTGGTCGTTCTCGCTGTAATCCACGGGGCAATCGATCAGGTGAACGCCGGGCGTGTCGCGGCAATGGGCCAGGACATCGGTAAGATGCTCGCTGCTGGTGATCCGGTGACCGTGCGCGCCGAAGCTTTCGGCGAAGGCCACGAAATCGGGATTGCCGTAAGTCAGCCCCCAGTCCTTGAACCCCATATTCGCCTGTTTCCAGCGGATCATGCCATAGGCATCGTCGCGCAGGATCAGCACAGTCAGGTTGAGCCCGAGGCGAACCGCGGTTTCCATCTCCTGGTCGTTCATCATGAAACCGCCATCACCGCAGATCGCCATCACCTTGCGATCAGGGTAGATCAGGTCAATCACGATCCAATCCGCTTCCTTAACAGTCGACGGACGAACAAAGCCAAGCGGAGCCGAATTGATCGGGTTCGCGATCGGTCGCCAGAGATTAATAAAGGCATAGTGCCCCTGCGCCCATTCA
>JBFHIF010000287.1:0-2910 GCA_041596595.1 Erythrobacter sp.
CTGGTCGCTCTTGCGCCCGACCACGCTCGCCTGGCCCTTGTAGAGCTTCAGGCGCACCGTGCCCGAGACCTTTTCCTGGCTGAGATCGATCGCGGCCTGGAGCATCTCGCGCTCGGGGCTGAACCAGAACCCGTTATAGATGAGTTCGGCATATTTGGGCATCAGCTCGTCCTTGAGGTGCGCGGCCCCGCGATCGAGCGTGATCTGTTCGATCCCGCGATGCGCGCGGGCATAGATCTCTCCGCCCGGGGTCTCGTACATGCCGCGCGATTTCATGCCGACGAAGCGGTTCTCGACCAGATCGAGCCGCCCGATGCCGTGCTTGCGCCCTAGATCGTTGAGCGCCGCCAGCAATTGCGCCGGGCTCATCGCCTCGCCGTCGAGCGATACGCCATCGCCCTTCTCGAAGCCGATCTCGATATATTCGGGCGTGTCGGGCGCGTCCTCGGGATGCGCGGTGCGCGAATAGACGTAATCCGGCGTCTCCTCCCACGGGTCTTCGAGCACTTTGCCCTCGGACGAGGTGTGAAGAAGGTTGGCATCGGTCGAGAAAGGGCTTTCGCCGCGCTTGTCTTTCGGCACCGCGATCTGGTGTGCCTCGGCCCAGGCGATCAGCGCGGTCCTGCTGGTCAGGTCCCATTCGCGCCACGGCGCGATCACCGCGATGTTGGGATCCAGAGCATAGGCCGAAAGTTCGAAGCGCACCTGGTCGTTGCCCTTGCCGGTCGCACCATGCGCGATCGCGTCGGCGCCGGTTTCGTGAGCGATTTCGACCAGCCGTTTCGAGATCAGCGGCCGCGCAATACTGGTGCCGAGCAGATAGTCGCCCTCATACCGGGCATTGGCGCGCATCATCGGGAAGACGTAATCGCGCACGAATTCCTCGCGAAGATCCTCGATGAAGATGTGTTCGTCGGGAATGCCCATGGCGCGAGCTTTCTCGCGCGCGGGTTCGATTTCCTCGCCCTGGCCCAGATCGGCGGTGAAGGTCACCACTTCGAGCCCGCGTTCGACGCTGAGCCATTTTGCGATGACGCTGGTATCGAGACCGCCGGAATAGGCGAGGACTACGCGCTTGATGTCGGACATGGTGCTATCCCTGAAACAGATTGCGCGGCGGCTAGCAGCGGCGCGGGCATTGAGCAACATATCGCGGACGCTCAAAGGCCCGCATCATCGATAGACAGGGCAATGGGTGCGGAGGTTGCGATCGCGCCCGAACGCCGGTCAGCCGGGAGTGAGGCGTCTTTCCGCGTCGCCCATGTAATCGCGCGTGATCGGCAGAGCGCGGCGATCGCGCGCATACTGGATCTGGTAATTGCACATGCTGCCATGCTCGAAGACGGTGGCCGCGCCCGCGAGATAGAAGGTCCACATCCGGAAGAAGCGTTCATCATACATCGCCACGATCGCGTCGCGGTTTTCGAGGCAATTGGCATACCAGCACCGCAAGGTCCGCGCATAATGCAGCCGCAGCGTCTCGATATCGGTGGCGATAAGACGATGTTTCTCGGATGCCTCGAGCGTTTCGGAAAGGGCAGGTATGTAACCGCCGGGGAAGATATATTTGCGGGTGAAGGCGTCGGTCGAACCGGGCGAACCGAGCCGCCCGATCGTGTGGAGCAGCATCACGCCGTCATCGCTCAGAAGACGGGCGCAGGAATCAAAGAAGGTTTCGAATTGCGGCTGGCCCACGTGTTCGAACATGCCGACCGAGACGATCCGGTCGAACCTGCGCCCGGCACGCGCAAATTCGCGGTAATCGACCAGTTCGATGCTCACCTTGCCCGAAACCCCGGCGGATTTCACTCGCTCCATGGCGAGTGAGGCCTGCTCCCGCGATAACGTGATCCCCGTGACCTGCACGTCGAAATGCCGCGCGAGATAGATCGCCATGCCGCCCCAACCGCAACCGATGTCGAGCACATTGTGTCCGGGCGAAAGCGAAAGTTTCGACGCGATATGCGCCAGTTTGGCCTCCTGGGCCTCGGCCAGTGTCATCTGCTCGCGCGGCCAGTAGGCGCAGCTATATTGCCAGTGCTCAGGATCGAGCATGAGGGCGTAGAAATCGTTTCCGATATCGTAGTGGTGCGCGACATTGCGCTGGGACCGCACCGCATTGTTCAACCGCTCGGTCGCGAAACCGATCCGGTTTGCGGCCCTGCGCCAGAGCGCCGGGCGCATCGTATTGCTGCCGCGTTCCCAGGGGTCGTTCGCGCGCAGCAGCGAGACAAGCCCCATGATGTCGCCGCGCTCGACCACCAGCCGCCCATCCATGAAGGCTTCGGCTGCACCCAGTCTCGGATTGAAGGCGATGTCGCGAGGGACCCGCCGATCGGTCAGCCGAATGGCAATATCGGGAAATCCGTCCACCGGTTCGCCGAAGCTGGAACGGCTTCCATCGGCATAGGTGACCTCGAGGCGGCCTCTCTTCACCGCGTTGCCGAGAAACTTGTCGAACAGGATCCGGGTCATCGCAAAGCCACTTCTCCCACGAAACCAACTCCTTTCATGGCCCGACTTCCACCCGAGTCAACATTGCGGTAGCCCTGTCAGGATGAGCGAGCACAAGACAACCAGGACCGACGCCAGCGTGGCCGATTTCATCGCTTCTGTCGAACCTGTCGCCAAGCGCGAGGATGCGGGGGTTCTCGATGCGATCTTCCGGCGGGTGACCGGCGAGCAGCCGCATCTGTGGGGGCCGTCGATCATCGGCTATGGTGAATACCAAACGGTCTATGAAAGCGGGCGCAAGGTCCACTGGATGCGGACTGGGTTCAGCCCGCGCAAGGCCAGGCATTCGATCTACCTCATGGGCGGCTATTGCGACGAGCTCGCGGCGAAGGAGCGCGAGGACGCGCTCGCGCGGCTAGGCAAGTATTCCAGTGGGAAGAGCTGCCTCTACATCAA
>JBFHIF010000288.1:0-2901 GCA_041596595.1 Erythrobacter sp.
ATGCTGCGGCGCGGACCCAACGTGGTCGGGCCTTTCGGATTGCTCCAGTCCTTTGCCGACGGGCTCAAGGTGTTCCTTCAGGAAACCATCATTCCGTCGGCTGCAAACAAGGGCATTTTCCTGCTCGCGCCGATCATCACCTTTACGGTCGCTCTCGCGGCATGGGCGGTGATCCCCTTCGACGAGGGCGTTCTGCTCGCCGATATCAATCTCGGTCTGCTCTACATCCTCGCGATCAGCTCGCTCGGGGTTTACGGCGTGGTGATGAGCGGATGGGCGAGTAACTCCAAATACCCGTTCTTCTCCGCCATGCGCGCCGCCGCGCAGATGATCTCCTACGAGGTCTCGATCGGCTTCATTCTCGTTTGCGTCGCGCTTTACACGCAGACCTACAACATGACCGGGATCGTGCTGGCGCAGAAGGGCCACGGGCTGGGCTTCATCAACGGGTTCTTCGTCAATCCGCTCCTTTTCCCGATCTTCGTGATGTTCTTCATCTCGGCGCTGGCCGAAACCGCGCGCGCGCCGTTCGACCTGACCGAAGCCGAATCCGAACTCGTCGCCGGCTATCAGACCGAATATTCGTCGATGAGCTTCGCGCTGTTCTGGCTCGGCGAATACGCCAATATCCTGCTGATGTGCTCGCTGTGCACGCTGCTGTTCTTCGGTGGATGGCTGCCCCCGGTCGAGTGGGCGCCGCTCTACTGGGTGCCGGGGATCATCTGGTTCCTCCTTAAAACCTTCGTGTTCTTCTTCATGTTCAGCTGGATATGGGCGACCGTGCCTCGCTATCGCTATGACCAGCTGATGCGGCTTGGCTGGAAAGTATTCCTGCCGATGAGCCTGGTGTTTGTCGTGCTGATCTCGGGCTACCTGATGGCCACCCGGTTCGCACCGATCTTTTAGGTGATACCCAGATGACCACCGCCACCCATCTTCTCAAATCGTTCACCCTGTGGGAATTTCTCAAGGCCCACGCGAAGACCTTGCGCTATTTCTTCAAGCCCAAGCTGACGGTGAACTATCCGTTCGAGAAGTCTCCGCTCAGTCCGCGCTTCCGCGGCGAACACGCTTTGCGCCGTTATCCCAACGGCGAAGAACGCTGCATCGCGTGCAAGCTGTGCGAGGCGGTTTGCCCCGCGCAGGCCATCACGATCGAGAGCGAACCGCGTGTCGACGGCAGCCGCCGCACGACGCGATACGATATCGACATGACGAAATGCATCTATTGCGGTTTCTGCCAGGAAGCCTGCCCGGTGGATGCAATCGTCGAGGGACCAAACTTCGAATATTCGACCGAAACCCGCGAGGAGCTACTTTATGACAAGGCCAAGCTGCTCGCGAATGGTGACAAGTGGGAACGGGCCATCGCGGCCAATCTTGAAGCCGATGCACCCTACCGTTAAGGGCGCAGCGCCAGGGACACCGGGGCCGGAAAGACAGGGATAATGATCCAAGCAATAGCCTTCTACCTGTTCGCAGGACTGGTCATCGCAAGCGCCGTCATGGTTATCATGGCGCGCAACCCGGTGCATTCGGTCCTGTGGCTGATCCTCGCTTTCTTCAACGCGGCAGGCTTGATGGTATTGGTCGGCGCGGAATTCATCGCGATGCTGCTGGTGATCGTCTATGTCGGCGCGGTCGCGGTGCTGTTCCTGTTCGTGGTGATGATGCTCGACATCGATTTCGCCGAGATGCGGGCAGGGTTCATCAAGAACTTCCCGCTGGGCCTTGCGATTGCGGCGATTCTCCTCGCCGAACTGTTCCTGGGTATCGGCGCCTATAATGCCGGCGGCATCGAACTCGGCACTCCCGATGGCAGCGCCGCGCAAGGCGTGAACCAGAGCAATATCGAAGCCATCGGCGCGCTTCTCTATGGCCCCTACATCTTGCTGTTCGAGATTGCCGGCATCATCCTGCTGGTCGCGATGATCGGTGCGATCGTGCTGACGTTCCAGCCGCCGCCTCCGGGTATCCGCGCGCGCCAGGACGTGGGTAAGCAGATCCGCCGTCGCCCCGAGGATGCAACCGTCATGAAGAGCCCCGAGATCGGGCAGGGAGTCGAGCTGTGATCGGGATTACCGAATATCTGGTCGTTGGCGCGATCCTGTTCGTGCTGGGGGTTCTCGGCATCTTCCTCAACCGCAAGAACGTGATCGTCATTCTCATGGCGATCGAGTTGATCCTGCTCGCGGTGAACATCAATCTGGTCGCATTCAGCGCGTTCATGAACGATCTCGTGGGCCAGGTTTTCGCCATGCTCGTCCTGACCGTCGCCGCCGCAGAAGCGGCGATCGGCCTTGCGATCCTGGTCATCTATTTCCGAGGTCGCGGCACTATCGCGGTCGACGATGTGAACCGGATGAAGGGGTAATTCTCCAGTGAACACCATCCTCATCATCGTCTTCCTCCCGCTGCTCGCGTCGATCGTGGCGGGGCTGACCAACAAGGCTCTGCCGAGCGTGTTCGCGAAGGCGATCACGACCGGCGCGCTGTTCGTGTCGGCGATCCTTTCGTGGCCGATCTTCCTAGCCTTCCTCGGCGGGACAGCGTCCGTGGAGGTCGTCCCTGTCCTCAAATGGGTGCAATCGGGCGACATGACGTTCGACTGGGCGCTGCGGGTCGACGCGCTCACCGCCGTGATGCTGGTGGTGATCAATACGGTCTCGGCGCTCGTTCACCTCTATTCGTGGGGCTACATGGATGAAGACCCGGATCAGCCGCGGTTCTTCGCCTATCTCTCGCTCTTCACCTTCGCGATGCTGATGCTCGTGACCGCCGACAACCTCGTCCAGATGTTCTTCGGGTGGGAAGGCGTGGGCCTGGCAAGTTATCTCCTGATCGGGTTCTGGTTCCGCAAACCCAGTGCCGGCGCCGCAGCGATCAAGGCCTTCGTGGTCA
>JBFHIF010000289.1:0-2899 GCA_041596595.1 Erythrobacter sp.
CGCCGCTGGTGCAGGGCAAGATCGGTCCGGTGCGGATCACTCCGCGCGCGGCCGGGGCGGCTTTCGACGTCCTGCCCAAGCCCGAAAGCGGCCCGAACCTTGCCTTCGGACCGACATTCCGGTTCCGATCCGACCGGTCGAGCCGGATCGTCGATCCCGTGGTGGCCGCGGCTGGCGAACTCGACAGCGCGTTCGAAATTGGCGCCACCGCAGGCGTCGGGTTTCCGGCGCTGCTCAATCCTTATGACAATCTCAGCCTGAGCGTCGATACGCGCTGGGACGTCGCGGGCGCGCATGACGGGATGGTGGTCGAACCGGGGATCACCTATTTCACCCCCGTCAGCCGCAGCGCGGCGGTGTCGCTGGGCATCGGCGCGCAATTCGTCGACGACAATTTCGCCGATTACTATTTCTCGGTCAGCCCCGCGCAATCGGCGGCGAGTGGACTTCCGGTATTCCAGGCCGAAGGCGGGCTACGCAGCCTTGGTGCAACGCTCATCACCGGGGTCGATCTCGATGGCGATCTCGCCAATGGCGGGCTCAGCGTGTTCGTGGTGGGGGGCTATTCGCGGCTGATGAACGATGCCGCCGACACGCCCTATACCAGCCTGCGCGGAAGCGCCGACCAGGCGTTCGGAGCAGTGGGGCTCGGCTACACCTTCTAGCCCGCGATCCCAAGCCGCGCCCGCGCAACGAAAAAGGGCCGCCCGGTGACAGGCGGCCCTTTCGTCGTTCTTAGCAGACGGCGGAGCGATCAATCCTCGCAGTCGCAGTCCTTGTCCTTGGCGCTTGCACCCTTGGCACCTGCGGCCAGCTGCGGGCGCGGCTCGGGCATCGGCGCACGGCGATCGCCGGACTTCAGGTAGGTGTCGAACCAGCGCATCATGCGCAGGTTGTAGTCGTAGCGGCTCGCCGCGAGGCGGTTGCCGTGGCCTTCGCCCGGATAGAACACCAGCCGCACCGGAACGTCGGGCTTGCGCACCTTGAGCGCGCGGTAAAGCTCGAGGCTCTGCCCCGGATCGACGCGGGTGTCGTCCTCGCCGTGGAGGATCAGGGTCGGGGTGTTCGCCTTGTCGACGTGGTAGATCGGCGAGACCTTGAGCATCGCGGTCCAGTCGTCCCACGGCCATTTGCGGCTGTGGACGTTATACATCTCGTAGGGGATGTCGCCGGTGCCGAACTTGCTGACCTGGTTGGAAATACCGACGAACATCACCGACGCGGCATATTCGGCCGAATCGTGGGTCGCGCCCCAGGCGCTGGCATAGCCACCATACGAACCGCCGGTGATCCCGGTGCGATCGGGATCGGTGATCCCGTCAGCGACGAGCGCGCGCTTGGCATCGACGATGTCGGTGAATTCGGGATCGGTGTAATTGCCCTGGTGCTGCTTGGAGAAAGCCACGCCATAGCCGGTCGACCCGCGATAATTGGGCAGGAACACCGCATAGCCCTGGCCAGCGGCGACCTGGCCCGGCTTCGAATAGGCGGTCTGCCAGCCATTGCTGTCATGGGCTTCGGGGCCGCCATGGACGTTCATGATGGTGGGCGCGCCGCCCTTGGGGGCACCGCCGACCGGCTCGATCAGCACGCCTTCGACACGCTGGCCGTCACGCGCGGTGTAGGAATAGGCGCGCTGCTTGCCGAAAGTGATCTCGTTGAGCCACGGATTGTGCGTGGTCCAGCGCTTGAACGCGCCCTTTTCGAACGTGAAAAGCTCGGTCGGGTGACGCGGCGAATCCGCAGCCAGAGCGACCCGGCTGCCATTGGCTTCGATCCGGGTCAGGATCAGTTCGCCCGGATCGTATTCGCGCGCGACCGAACCGTCGCGGTTGTAAATCCGAAGGCGCGACTGAACCCCGACATGGATGATCGCGGCGAGCCGCCCGTCTGCAAGCCATTCGGCATCGACCGCGGCTTCGGCGGCCCCTGCATTGAGAGCGCGGAAGCTGCCCGTCGCGGCATCGACGAGATGCAGCGTGGTCGCAGCCGGATCGTTCATGTCGACCCCGGCGATCAGCGAAAGCTGGCGGCTGTCGGGAGAGATCTCGACATCCTCGATCTTGCCGGGCGTGGCGACTTCGGTGACCGCCCCGGTCCTGAGATTGATGATGTTGACCCGCTTCTTGGTGTAGCTGTCATCGACCAGCGGGGTGGGGGCGGTGTCGACGATCGCGAAGGTGCCATTGGGCGCAACCTTGAACGCGCTCACGAAACCCGGAACGGTGATCGCGGCCGGCTCGGCGTCGACTTCCTCGCCGACTTTGGCAGAGAACAGCCGTGCGGGGCGGAACTCTTCCTCGTAGACCTTCGCATTGAAGCCGCCGTCCTTCTGCGTGTCGCGCTGCTTGTCCTTGCCCGCGCCGGTCAGCATGTAGAGCGTCTTGCCATCGGGGCTGAAGGCGTAGGATCGCACCGAAGTGTCCTTGACCGCGCCCAGCTTCCTGTAGGTTCCGCCGTCGACCGGCACGCCCCATACCGCGGCGTCTTCCTTGTCCTTGCCCCACAGGAAAGTGATCATTCGGCCATCGGGGGAGAAGGCCACATCGGACGGGCTGATATCGTCGGGGAGATACGAACGCGCCATGTCGGGCGCGGTTGCGACCTTCAGTTGCTGCTTGAAGGTGCCATTGTCCTCGCCCGTGGTCACGTCGGGCAGCTTCGAGGTGGTGAAGGCGATCCGCGAACCGTCGGGCGAAACCGCGAGCGCACCGAGCCCTTCGAGCTTGGCGACGTCTTCGGGGGTCATCGGCCGCGCCTGTGCGGTGGCGGCGAGCGATGCGGTGGCGAGAAGCGTAGCGGTAAAGACCGAAGTTCTGGCGATCAGCCGTGTCATGGAAACAGTGTCCTCTCAAACATGGAAATTTTTCGCGCGCCTCCATAGCCAAGACGCGCGCAA
>JBFHIF010000290.1:0-2878 GCA_041596595.1 Erythrobacter sp.
CCGATCATCCCGACCATTGTCGTGGTCGCAGCAGCCGCGATCATGGTCGCGCTTGGCATCTGGCAGCTCGGCCGAGCGGATGAAAAAGCCGAACTGATCGCGCAATATGAGGCTGCGCTCACGAACGGGCAGCTGCGACCCTTCCCGGCCGACAAGGGCGGGGTGTTCAACGAAGCCGACTTTTTCCACCCGACCGCGTTCGAGTGCACACGGGTGCTTTCGCGAGAGGCGATTTCGGGTCGCAGCGAAAACGGGCAAACCGGCTTTGCCCATATCGCCCGTTGCGAGACCGGCCGCGGCGCGGCCGATGTCAAGCTGGGCTGGTCGCGCGATCCCGGCACGCCCGAATGGAGCGGCGGGACTGTCGAAGGGCTGATCGTCAGGGGCGGAGAGGACGGCGCGCGGGTGCAACTGGCCGAGCCGGTCGCAGGCCTCCAACCGCTCGCAAGGCCCGATCCGGGCGACCTTCCGAACAACCACCTCGCCTATGCGGGGCAGTGGTTCTTCTTCGCGCTCACCGCGCTGGTCATTTACTTTCTCGCGCTGCGTTCACGCCGCCGAAAGCGGGGCAAGGCCACGGGATAGACAGCCTTGCTTGCCCGCCGCAACGCGCGCCGCTATTCGCACTCGCACAATGGAATATATCTCCACCCGTGGCCGCGCTCCAATCCTCGACTTCGAAGGGGCGACCCTTGCAGGCCTTGCCGAGGATGGCGGGCTGTATCTGCCGCGCGAATGGCCGCGCCTCACCGAGGACGAGATCCGCGCCCTGCGCGGCAAGCCCTATGCCGAACTGGCTGCTGCAATCATGCGCCCCTTCATCGCGGGAAGCCTGACCGACGACGAGCTCGATGCGCTGTGCCACGCGGTCTATGACGATTTCGGCCATGCGGCGGTGACGCCGCTGGTCCAGCTCGACGAGCGCCACTGGCTGCTCGAACTGTTCCACGGCCCCACGCTCGCGTTCAAGGATGTCGCGCTGCAATTGCTCGGCCATCTGTTCGAGACCTTTCTCGCCCGGCGCGGCGAGAAGATGACGATCATCGGCGCGACCAGCGGCGATACCGGATCGGCGGCGATCAGCGCAGTTGCGGGCCGCGACAATATCGAGATCGTGATGCTGCATCCCAATGGCCGCGTCAGCGATGTCCAGCGCCGCCAGATGACCACGGTGCGCGCCGCCAATGTCCACAACCTCGCGATCGAGGGCAGCTTCGACGACGCGCAGGCGCACGTGAAGCGGATGTTCCGCGATCCCGAGGTCACAGGCAGGTTGAAGCTGGGCGCGGTCAACTCGATCAACTGGGCGCGTCTGATGGCGCAGGTGGTCTATTATTTCCATTCCGCGCTCCAGTTCGGCGCGCCCGATCGCAAGGTCGCTTACAGCGTTCCGACCGGCAATTTCGGCGATGTCTTTGCCGGGCACGTCGCGGCACGGATGGGACTGCCGATCGAGAGGCTGGTGGTCGCGACCAACGTCAACGACATTCTTCACCGCGCCCTTGCCCAGGGCGATTACTCGACCGGCGGGGTTACCCCCACGATCACCCCATCGATGGATATCCAGATCAGCTCCAATTTCGAACGCTTGCTGTTCGATGTCGGCGGGCGCGACGGGGAAGCGCTGTCGGCGCAGATGGACGCCTTTGAAGAAACACGCGCAATGCAGCTTACCAATGCCCAGCGTGAAGGTGCAGCCGCTTTGTTCACCAGCCGCCGCGCCGATCAGGACGAGACCGCGCGTGCGCTTGCCTGGGCGCATCGCCGCGCTGGCCAGGTGATCGACCCGCATACCGGAGTGGGCCTTCACGCCGCGCTCGTGGTGGCGCAAGACGGCACGCTCGACCCGCAAGTGCCGATCGTCACGCTGGCGACCGCGCATCCGGCCAAGTTCCGCGATGCGGTCGAACGCGCGGTCGGGGTGCGGCCCGCGCTGCCGTCGCGCGTGGGCGACCTATTCGGGCGCGAAGAACATTTCACCGAGATTGCCGGCGATTACGAATCGACCCGCGATTTCGTTCTCGCGAACGTCTCGGCCTGATGGCGAGCATCGCTTCCCAGCCGATCGTGATGGAATGCACCGGATGGGATGGCTACCGCCTGCTCGACAGCGGGGATGGCCGCAAGTTCGAATCGTTCGGTACCCACGCCTTCATCCGTCCCGAGCCACAGGCCATGTGGAAGCCCCGGCTTGAAGACTGGAGCGCGGCGGGTGAATTCGTCCCCGGTTCGGACGAGGATGGCGGCGGACGCTGGCAGATCGACAGCGCGCTCCCCGAAGATGGCTGGGAAGTCTCGTGGAACGAGGTGCGCTTCACCGCCCAGCCGACCCCGTTCCGGCACCTGCAATTCTTCCCCGACATGGCGCCCGTGTGGGACTGGATGCGCGAGCGGCTTGGCGACAGGACCGACGCCGAGACGCTCAACCTGTTCGGCTATACCGGGGTGGGCACGCTCGCTCTCAGCCGCCACGGCCGGGTCACCCATGTCGATGCGAGCAAGAAATCGGTGGCTCAGGCGCGCGACAATGCCACCCTCTCAGGAATGGACGACCGGCCGATCCGCTGGCTGGTTGACGACGCGGCCAAGTTCGCCGCGCGCGAGGTGCGGCGCGAGCGGCGCTATGACGGGATCATCCTCGACCCTCCCAAGTTCGGGCGCGGGCCGAAGAACGAGACCTGGCGGATCGAGGAAGGGCTGGCGGACCTGGTGGGGGATTGCGCAAGGTTGCTCGACGAAGACAGCGCGTTCCTGTTCCTCACCGTCTATGCGGTGCGGATGAGCGCGATCTCGCTTGCCGGACTGCTCGAGGAAAAGCTGCGGCACCTGCCCGGTGCAATCGAGTTCGGTGACCTCGCGGTGCGCGAGGAAGGCGAGG
>JBFHIF010000291.1:0-2853 GCA_041596595.1 Erythrobacter sp.
CACCAAAATGGTGATCGCCGATTACTGGTATAACGGCGCGTGGGTGACCGCGATCGAAGAGAGCCTCGCCTCTCCGCCCGCTAGCTGACCGGAGCCAAGCCATGGTGTTCACCGAGCTTTTTCTTTCCGCGTTCATCACGCTGTTCGTGGTCATCGACCCGCCGGGATGTGCCCCGATCTATGCCGGGCTGACCAAGGGCGCTTCGTCCGCGCAGGCGCGCAATATGGCGCTGCGCGCGACCGCGATCGCCTCGGTGATCCTGACGATCTTCGCGTTTTTCGGCGAGGACCTTCTCAATGCGCTCCATATCGAACTCGACAGCTTCCGAATTGCCGGTGGGCTGATGCTGTTTTTCATCGCCTTCGAAATGGTGTTCGAAAAGCGCACACAGCGCCGCACCGAGCGCGCCGAAAAGGTGACTGCTTCCGAAGTCGAGGACGTGTCGGTCTTTCCGATGGCAATGCCGATGCTGGCAGGACCGGGTGCGATCGCCGCGATCATGCTGCTGATGAACGAAGCCAACGGAGCGGCAGAGACGCTCGAGGTGTTCGCCGCGCTTGCCGCGGTGCTGCTCATCACCGCTGCCGCGCTGGTGGCTGCCGGGCCGCTGATCCGCTTGCTGGGCGACCGGGTCGAGGCGGTGATCACCCGGCTTCTGGGCGTGCTTCTCGCCGCGCTGGCCGCGCAATATGTGATCGACGGGCTTCGCGGCAGCTTCATGGCGTAACCGCCGGGGCGGAGCACCGCATACCCGCGCCCGCGTCATTGCAAGGTGGTGATGTCCTCGCCGCCGTCGCCGTGGCCGAAGAATTGCATGAGCTGGACCAGCAGCTCGCACCGCTCCGACAGGGTATCGGCTTCGAGCAGGGCCTGTTTCGACGCGGGGTCGAACGGGGCGATCTGCGAAACGCCGTTGATCAGCGACTGGTCATCGAGACGCTCGACCGAATCCCAGTCGACCGCATAGCCCTGGCTATCGGCGAACCGGCGCGCCTCGGATTCGAACCCGCCGCGTTGCGCGTGGCTGAGCGTCTCGTTCTCGTCATCCTCGATCAATTCGGCTTCGACCTGGCGGAAGGCGGTCGCGACATCGAGCTCGCGTAGCACCCGGAACCGGCTCTGCCCTTCGAGGATGAGGTTGTATCGCCCGTCCTCGAGCGCTTCGATTTCTCCGATCCGCCCCACGCAGCCGACCGAGAATAGCGGCGCACCCTCGACCGGCTTCTGCGGCTGGATCATCGCGATCCGGCGATCGCGAACCAGCGCATCGCCAACCAGCGCACGATAGCGCGGCTCGAAGATGTGAAGCGGCAATTGCAGCCCGGGAAACAGAATCGCGCCGGGCAGCGGAAAGATCGAAAGGCGCGTGCTCAAGCGGCCTACCCGAACAGGATTTTCGACAGGCGCCGGCGCGTTGCCACCACCCACTCATCCTCGAGCCCGGTGGCTTCGAAGATCTGCAGCAGCTTGGCGCGGGCAGCGCCCTCGTTCCATTCGCGGTCTTCCTCGATCATCGCGAGCAGCGTGTCGGCCGCCTCGTCGCGGCGACCGGCGGCAAAGGCCGCCTCGGCGTAAGCCAGCCGCGCAGCCATATCGGCGCCTTCGGCTTCTGCCTTGGCCTTGAGCTCGGCAAGCTCTCCCTCGTCGACCTGCGTTCCCGCAAGTTCGAGCGCGCTCCTTGCGGCGGCGATCGAAGGATCCGCGGCGAGCTTGGGATCGGCGTCGATCGCGGCCAAGACCTGCCTGGCTTCTTCGACCTGGCCGAGCTGCACCATCGCGCGCACCAGGCCAGCATGAGCGGGCGCATTGTCGGGAGCGAATTCGGTCACCTGCGCAAAGATGCTCGCGGCGCGCTGGGCGTCGCCTTCGGACAGGGCCGCCTCGCCCATGCCGACGAATTGTTCGAGTTCTTCCTTCGAAGGACCCTGCTGCGCATTCGCGCCATCATCCGCGCCGGGCTTGACCGGAAGCTGCTCGAGGATCTGGTCGAGCGCCTGCTTCAGCTGCGATTCGCTGCGGGCATTGGTGAGGTCGGCGACCGGCTGGCCCTGGAACATCGCATAGACGGTGGGGATCGATTTCACCTGGAACTGCGCCGCGATGAACTGCTCTTCGTCGACGTTGACCTTGGCCAGCACCACGCCCTTGTCGGCATATTCCGCAGCGACCTTCTCGAGCGTTGGAGTGAGCGCCTTGCACGGCCCGCACCATTCCGCCCAGAAATCGAGGATCACCAGCTTGGTCTGCGACGGGTCGACGACCTCCTTGCGGAAGCGTTCGACGGCTTTTTGTTCTTCGATGTTCAGGCCCATGCTTGCCAAGGGAAATGCTCCTCGCTGGATTGGTGCGGTATGTCGTGCGCCCAATGTGGGGCGTAATTGGTCGATGTGAAGCGCGTGGCACTTCGGCCTGAAACGCGCTGCCGCGAACCGGCTGTGCGATCAAGCTTCTTCTTGCGCGCATTTTGGGCTTGCAGGCTTGGCAAGCCGCTGTTAATTGCCCCGCCACCCCGGCAGGGAGGCGGACGTGTCCCACCCTTGCATGGCGTCAGTGAGCGGGCGTAGCTCAGGGGTAGAGCACAACCTTGCCAAGGTTGGGGTCGGGCGTTCGAATCGCCTCGCCCGCTCCATTTTCCTGTTTCTTGATGGTAACCACGCCCTCGGGCGTCGGGCTCCTGCCCGTCGGCGTCTCGCGTCGCGAGATCGGCTTGGAACACCTGTGTTCATGTAAGGTTGGTATCACGCAAGGCCTTTCACTTCGCCGCAACGGCGCTAGTGAATGTTACGTTATCTCATAATCAAAATCGGGTATGAATCGATGAAGCTTGTTCCGTCTACTCTTGCGCTTTCCAC
>JBFHIF010000292.1:0-2823 GCA_041596595.1 Erythrobacter sp.
CGCGACGGGGACCCGCTCCCATGCGGGTTCGCGCGGGGCCGAGGTGTCGACCGAGCCTTCGGCCTGTTCGATCGCGCTGATGATGCGCTGGATCGGGGGCGTTGCCCCGACGATGGCGGCATGATGGGTTCTGGCAACCGAGCACACGATATAGGCGCCCACCGTGTCCATCTCGTCGACATCGGTCACGTCGACTTCGCCGACCGCCTGGCCGAGATCGAGCAGGTCCTGGTCGATCGGGCCGATGGTCGAAACCAGATAGGCGCCCGATAGCACGAGCCGCGCGCCGCCGTGGCTGTCCTGCTCAAGCGAATATTCGGCGGCACTTTCCATTGTTTGCGCGCTATGCGGGGTTTCGGCGCGCTCGACAAGTGGGCGGATGAGATGTTGCACTGCGATAGCGGGCTTGGCATGGCATCGCGAGAAATCGGCCGCCCGGCTCCCGGCGCGCCCTGCAAGACGAAGGCACCATGACCCTACCCACCACATTCGACCCCGCCCAGATCGAAGCCCGCTGGTATGCCCACTGGGAAGAGAACGGCTGTTTCCGGCCCGAACGTCCACAGGCCGAGCCGTTCACCATCGTCAACCCGCCGCCCAACGTCACCGGGTCCCTGCATATCGGCCACGCTCTCGACAACACGCTGCAGGACATCGTGATCCGCTATGAACGGATGCGCGGCAAGGATGCGCTGTGGGTGGTGGGCACCGACCATGCCGGGATCGCGACGCAGATGGTGGTCGAACGCCAGCTGGAAGAGCGACAGGACAAGCGCACCAATTATTCGCGCGAGCAATTCATTCAGAAGGTCTGGGACTGGAAAGCCGAGAGCGGCGGGACGATCACCAACCAGCTGCGGCGGCTGGGCTGTTCGATGGACTGGAGCCGCGAGCAGTTCACGATGGACGAGCATTTCACCAAGGCGGTGCTCAAGACCTTCGTCGACCTCTATAATGACGGGCTGATCTACCGCGACAAGCGGCTGGTCAACTGGGACCCCAAGCTGAAGACAGCAATCAGCGATCTCGAAGTCGAGCAGCAGACGATTGCGGGCCATTTCTGGCACATCAAGTATCCGCTCGCCGACGGCGTGACGCTCAATAGCGGGCAGGACTATATCGAGGTCGCCACCACCCGGCCCGAGACCATGCTCGCCGACATGGCGGTGGCGGTCCATCCCGATGACGATCGTTACACCAGCGTTGTCGGCAAGCACGTGATCCTGCCGATCACCGGACGCCGCGTGCCGATCGTGACAGACGAACACGCCGATCCCGAACTGGGCAGCGGCGCGGTCAAGATCACGCCGGGACACGATTTCAACGATTTCGAGGTCGGCAAGCGCGCCGGTATCGCGCCCGCCGACATGCTCAACATGCTCGATGAAAATGCCAATGTCTGCCAGACCGCCGACGGGCTGGTGCCGGAGGAATTCATCGGCCTCCACCGCTTCCGCCGCGAAAATGTCGCGGGCGAGGACAAGGGTGCGCGCGAACTCGTGGTCGAGCGGCTCAAGCAAAGCGGCCACCTGATCCCGCACGTCCAGAAGACCAGGAAGGGAGAGGACGTCGAGATGGACGCCGAACCGCGGCAGATCGCCACGCCTTTCGGCGATCGCGGCGGGGTGGTGATCGAGCCGTGGCTGACCGACCAATGGTATGTCGATGCCGCGGCGCTGGCGAAGACCCCGATCGAACAGGTGCGTTCGGGCGAGGTCGAGATCGTCCCCAAGTCGTGGGAAAAGACCTTTTTCAACTGGATGGAGAACATCCAGCCGTGGTGCGTCAGCCGCCAGCTATGGTGGGGCCACCGCATCCCGGCGTGGTTCGACGACAAGGGTAACGTCTTCGTCGCGATGACCGAGGCCGAGGCGCAGGCACAGGCGGGCGAAGGCGTTGCGCTGACCCGCGACGAGGACGTGCTCGACACCTGGTTCTCCAGCGCGCTGTGGCCCTTCGCCACGCTCGGCTGGCCCGACCAGACCGACCTGCTCGAAAAGCACTTCCCCAACGACCTGCTCATTTCCGGCTTCGACATCCTGTTCTTCTGGGATGCGCGGATGATGATGATGGGCAATTACAACATGGGCCAAGCGCCGTGGAAACGGCTCTATCTCCACGGCCTCGTGCGCGCCGCCGATGGCGCAAAGATGAGCAAGTCGAAGGGCAATGTCGTCGATCCATTGGGGCTGATCGACCAGTATGGCGCCGACGCGCTGCGGTTCTTCATGGCGGCGATGGAAAGCCAGGGCCGCGACATCAAGATGGATGAGAAGCGGGTCGAGGGATACCGCAATTTCGCGACCAAGCTGTGGAACGCGACGCGGTTCTGCCAGTCGAACGGGATCGGCGCTTCGGACACGCTCAAGGCGCCCGCCGCGCGTCTCGCCGCCAACCAGTGGATCATCGGCGAGGTCCAGCAGTGCGTCGAGGAGATCGACCGCGCAATGGCGGAGTTGCGCTTCGATGCCGCCGCCAACGCGATCTACCAGTTCACCTGGAGCCGGTTCTGCGACTGGTATCTCGAACTGATCAAGCCGGTCTTTGCCGAAGGCGCGAGCGAGGCGGCCGCTGCCGAAACCCGAGCGGTCGCGGGCTGGGCGCTCGACCAGATCCTCGTCATGCTCCACCCCTTCATGCCCTTCATCACCGAGGAATTGTGGCACGCGCAAGGGGAACGCCCCTACGACCTGATCGTGGCGAAATGGCCCGATCCGCGCGGGCAGGTGAGCAAGGACGCGACCGACGCGATCGACTGGGTGATCGACCTCACCACCAATGTCCGCTCGGCCAAGAACGAGCTTGGCATCGCGCCGGGTGCGA
>JBFHIF010000293.1:0-2784 GCA_041596595.1 Erythrobacter sp.
AGGTGCAGGACTGGTTTCTGGTGGTCTATGCCGATGCCTATCAATGGGTCGAATTGCCCAATGTCAGCGCGATGATCCTTTACGCCGATGGCGGAAAGCTCGCGACCAAACCCTATGCGGCCAGCGGCAACTACATCAACAAGATGTCCGATTATTGCGGAGACTGCGTGTATTCGCCTGCCAAGAAGACCGGCGAAGGGGCCTGCCCCTTCAACCCGCTCTACTGGCACTTCATGACCTCGAACCGGGAAACGCTCGAAAGCAATCATCGCGTCGGCAGGGTCTACGCCACCTGGGAAAGGATGGAGGCAGAGCGCCAGCGCGATTATCTCGACAGCGCGGACGAGATTCTCGCCCGCCTGGAACCGGCAAGATCCGGCTGGGCGCGACGCGATTGACGCAACTTGCCGTTCGGCGGGGTCGACACACGGCATCGTTCAGCCTAGCGCAATTTTCGCTGAACAAGGTCCCCCGTCGCCTGGGCAGGACCGGTTCGAAACCGCGCTCCGCGCTCATGTTTAATACCCGTCGTGGGAGGGCTTTTCCCGCCGCGGGTACGCATCTACGTTACCTGGAGGATTTCAATGACCCGTTTTCACACCCGGCGCGCAGCGCTGCTTATTGCCGGTGCGGCGCTTCCTGCGTCCGCGCTCTCGGCGCAGCAGGCTCAGTCGGTCTCCGCTTCTGCCGATGGTCAGGCCGAGGTGCTCACCACCGTCTATGGCGATGCCGTAACCGAAGGCCCGGAATTGGACGGCATCATTTCCGCCCGCAGCGGCAATATGGTGCAGGTCACCGATGAAGCCGGCGCGCACACGATGGTCGCGATCACCGACGAAACCGATATCAAGGTGTCGGGTGGTTTCCTTGGCTTGTCGCGCAAGCAGCTCGAAGCCGAAGCGCTCGTCAACGGCCTGCCGGTTCGGATCGAGACCTTGCGTGCGGGCGAGCGCCTGCTTGCCGACGAAGTGCGCCTGAAGAAAAGCGATCTCGAGACCGCGCGGATGATCCACGGCGGGACCGCGCAGCAATTCGCGCTGCACGGCGCAGCGATCGAGCGCAACGAAGCGGCGACCGAAGCCCTGCGGGGGCGGGTCGGCGATATCGACCAATACAACATCAAGGGCACCACCAACGTCTATTTCGACACCGGCAAGTGGAACCTTTCGCCCTCCGCGCGCGCCGAACTGTGCGCCGCGGCCAACCAGGCCGAAGCGATGGACAACGCGCTTCTGCTGGTGGTCGGATACACCGATTCGACCGGCAGCTACGAGGTCAACCAGGCGCTCAGCGAAAAGCGCGCGGGCCGCGTGGTCAACTACCTTCAGCAGCAGTGCGGATGGAAGCCGTGGCGCATGCTGACCCCTACCGGCATGGCCGAAGCCGATCCGGCAGCGGACAATTCGACCGCCTATGGCAAGGCACAGAATCGCCGTGTCTCGGTCAACATCCTCGTGAGCAAGGGGCTCGACGGGATGTAATCGCATCCGGACGGGCGCGCCTTGCGGTGCGCCCGTTCGCCTACCCCTCGGCCTAGCCCTTTTCGCGCGCGAGCAGTTCGGCCTTGATCGCGGTCCCGTAGGCATATCCGCCTAGCCCCCCGTCCGCCGCGATCACCCTGTGGCACGGGATCAACACCGCGATGTGGTTTGCCCCGTTCGCCCCGCCGACCGCGCGGCTGGCGCCGGGCTTGCCGAGTGCGGCCGCGAGCTCGCCGTAGCTGCGGGTCTCTCCGGGTGGAATGGCGCGCAGCGCCTGCCACACGCGCTGCTGGAACGCGGTCCCCTTTACGTCCAGCGGGATTGAAGAATGGTCGCTCGCCGGCTGCTCGACCGCTTCAACCACCTCATCGAAAAGCGCGCTGAAGCGATCGTCCGCCTCGACCAGTTCGGCCCTCGGGAAACGTCTCGCCAGGTCCTCTTCGCGCTGGCCAAACGCAAGGCAGCAGACTCCCTTGTCGGTCGCCGCGACGAGCATGTCTCCGAGCGACGTCGCGATGATACGCCAGTAGATCACCCGTCCGCGACCGCCATCGGCCCAATCGCCTGCTGCCATGCCCAGCCTTCCCTTCACGTTGTCATAAAATCTCGACGGGCTTGAATAGCCCGCTTTGTAGAGCGCACCGGTTACGCCCGCGCCCTCGGCCAGCGCTTCGCGCACCCTCTCCTCGCGCAGCGCGCGCGCGAAGGCGGCAGGGCTGAGCCCGACCATGCGCTTGAACAGCCGCTGGAAATGGGTCGGCGAATAGCCGGTCAGCTCGCCCAGTTCCTCGAGCGTCATGGGGCCGTCCTCCCTGATCGCAGCGATCGCGGCCAGAACGCAGGCTTCCTCCGCGCTTTGCGTGTCGGGCGAACACCGCTTGCACGCACGCAGGCCCGCGGCCTCGGCTTCGGCGGGACCTGTGTAAAACCGCACGTTCTTTCGCAAGGGCGCGCGCGCCGGGCAGGACGGACGACAGTAGATTCCGGTCGAATGAACACCGGTAACGAAAGCGCCGTCAAAGCGGCGGTCTTTCGCCAGCGCTATGCGCCAGCGCTCGTCATCGGTCAGGGTCTGCGGATCGTTCATGTCTCCTGTCCTACCGGGGCTTGGCTATCGGCGCATCCCGCATCTTGCGCTCAATCGCCTTTGAGAGGCGGTCACAAAGGTCAGACTGCGCAAATTCATACTTACCCCTTTGGCCCACTGCCGCTAATCCGGGCATCAGAGACACCTATCGTCGCCGCGCCTCGCGGGACACGCAAACATTCAGTCTGGTGAGCATGACACATCTTCGAATTCCCA
>JBFHIF010000294.1:0-2781 GCA_041596595.1 Erythrobacter sp.
CCGATCATCACCGCGATGGCATATTGCGTGCCGTCAGGCGCGGTCATGATGCCGACATCGTTGTAGCCCGATTGCTCGCCCTCCAAATACTGACCGGTCCCGGTCTTGTGCTCGAAGGTCCAGCCCGGCGGGACCCCGGCCTTTAGCCGGTTGGGGCCGCTCCTGGTGGTCTCGAGCGTGGCCCGCAGGAGCGCGGTCGAGCGTTCGGACAGCAACTCGCCCCGCGCGAGAGCCGCGAGAGCCCTGGCAATCGCGAGCGCGCTCGCGCCGTCGATCGGGTCGGCGAGGTAGGCTTCGAAAGCGGCGCGGCGAATCTCGCCAGGAACCTTGTTTCTCGCGTCGTAAAAGAGGTTGTTGAGCGCGTAGGTCTGGTGCCATTCGAGCCCCGCTATCGCGCTTTGCTTGGTCCGCTCGTCGGTGCCGAAGCGGACCCCGTCTATGCCCTTGCGATCGAGCCAGTCCTGCACCTTTTCCGGTCCACCGACCCGGCGCAGCAGCCGGTCATTGGCCGAATTGTCGCTCTGCGCCAGCGCGCGGCGCATCAGCTCGCCATAGGTCGAGACGAACTGGCCCTTGGTGCGCACGATTTCGCGGATCGGCTGGTGGAACAAGGTGAGGTCGCCCGCCCGCATCACCACGGCCTCATCGAGGTCGAGTTCGCCCTTGTCGACCTTGCCCAGCGCCGCCATCGCCACCCACAGCTTGCTCACGCTTTGCTGGGGGAGCAATTCGGTGCCGTTCGCGTGATAGCTGCGAGAGCTGGCGACATCGACCACAGCGATCCCGACCTCGCCCTGGAGCGAGGCACCGATTTCCTCAAGTTGCTGTTCGAATTCGCGTTCCACCGCCGTCTTGATGACGGGAGGTTCGGGCGGGCCGATCTCGACCCGCGCCGCAGGTGTGCCCGCCGCACCGATCAGCGCGAAGGCGACGAGCGCGATCGTCAGCACCGGGAAGAACAAGAGAAAGAAGCGAAATACGGGGGGCATGGCAAACCAACGGGATGGAGGGGGAAGGTTTCCGAAATGGACTGGGTTCAACCGGCGTCGGCGACGATCTTCGCCCAGCCCGCTTCGTCGATCACCTCGATCCCGAGCTCCTGGGCCTTCTTGAGCTTCGACCCGGCACCCGGCCCAGCGACCAGCAGGTCGGTCTTGGCGCTGACCGATCCCGCGGACTTCGCCCCCAGCCTCTCCGCCTGTGCCTTGGCCTCATCGCGGCTCATCGTCTCGAGCTTGCCGGTGAATACCACGGTCTTGCCGGCGACCGGCGAATCGCGGGTTTCGACCGTGTAGATCGGCGGGTCGAGTTCGCTCAGCAGGTCCTCCCACACCGCGACATTGTGCGGCTCGTGGAAGAAGTCTCCCAGCGCTTCGACCACGCTCGGGCCGATCCCTTCGATGCTGGTCAGTTCGCCGGAGGCCTCGTCATCGCCTGCGCGCGCCTTTTCGGCCAGTTCGCGCAAACGCGGCAATTCGTGCAGGTGCTTCATGAGATCGCGCGCCGTAACCTCGCCGACATGGCGGATACCGAGCCCGAACAATAGCCGCGCCGCATCGGGTTGGCGCCGGCTTTCCACAGCTGCCAACAGGTTATCCACAGACTTGTCCTGCCACCCTTCGAGCGCGAGGATCTCGTCGCGTCGCTGGTGGAGGCGGAAGATGTCGGCCGGGCTTTCGAGCCAGCCGAGCGCAAAGAATTGCGCGATCGTCTTTGACCCCAGCCCGTCAATGTCGAGCGCCTTGCGGCTGACGAAATGTTCAAGTCTTTGCGTGCGTTGTGCGGGACATATGAGACCACCTGTGCAGCGCACATCGACCTCTCCCTCTTCCGAGACCGCCTCGCTGCCACATTCGGGGCAAGTGTCCGGAAAAACGTAGCGCTCGCGGGCCTCGTCGCGGGTCAGGTTTTCGACCAGTTGGGGGATCACGTCGCCCGCGCGCTGGACCACCACTTTATCGCCAGGCCGGACCCCGAGCCGCTCGATCTCGTCGCGGTTGTGCAAGGTGACGTTGGTGACGGTCACGCCGCCGACCATCACCGGCGAAAGCCTGCCGACCGGGGTCAGCTTTCCGGTGCGCCCGACCTGGATATCGATCGCCTCGAGCGTGGTGGTGGTCTGTTCGGCGGGAAACTTGTGCGCAAGCGCCCAGCGCGGCGCCTTGGCGACGAAGCCCAGTCGCTGCTGGAGATCGAGCTGGTCGACCTTGTAGACCACGCCGTCGATCTCGTAGCCGAGCCCGGCGCGCTGGCGGCCGATCTCGTCGTAATGCGCGATCATCGCCTCAACGCTCTCGGTGCGTACGAGAAACGGCGAGACGGGAAAGCCCCAGCTTTCGATCATCCGCATCATTTGGTGCTGGGTTTCGCAGGGAACCCGTGAAGCCGCGCCCCAGCCATAGGCCCAGAACCGCAGCGGACGCTGCGCGGTCACCTTTGCATCCTTTTGCCGGAACGAGCCTGCCGCAGCGTTGCGCGGATTGGCAAACGGCTTTGCCCCGGCCTTTTCCTGTCCGGCGTTGAGAGCGGCGAAATCCTCTTTCGCCATGTAGACCTCGCCGCGCACCTCGAACACTTCGGGCACGTCGCCGGGCAATTCCTGCGGGATATCGGCAATGTGCCGGGCATTTGCGGTAACATCCTCGCCCACCTGCCCGTCTCCGCGTGTGGCGGCGCGAACCAGCTTGCCCTCCTCGTAGCGCAGCGAACACGAAAGCCCGTCGATCTTGTCCTCGGCGGTTATCGCGACAGGTTCGTCCTCGTCGAGGCTGAGGAACCGCC
>JBFHIF010000295.1:0-2780 GCA_041596595.1 Erythrobacter sp.
GAGCATGGCCTTGAAATCGTCCATTCCGACCGCGAGTGCGAGCGGGAACCCGATGCTCGACCACAGCGAATAACGCCCTCCCACGCTCTCGGGAAACGGCAGAATCCGCGTTTCGTCGACGCCCCAATCGACCGCACCTTCAGGGTTGGCGGTCAATGCGACCACGCGTCCGGTGGGATCGGCAACGCCGTTTTTCTCGAGCCATTTGAGTGCGCTCGTCGCGTTGGTCATGGTCTCGGTGGTGGTAAAGGTCTTGGACGCGACCGCGATCAGCGTCTTGGCCGGATCGCACGCGGCAAAAGCCTGTTCGAGAGCCAACCCGTCGATATTCGACACGACATGAACATCGACCAAAGCGAGATCGCGGGTCAGCGCATCGATCGCGAGCGCGGGGCCAAGCGCGGAGCCGCCGATCCCGATATGGATAAGATGCTCGATCTCACCCAGCGCGCCGCCGTGGATCGCCTCGACCAGCATGGCCATCCGGGCGAGCAACGCCTCGCCTTCCTCGACTGCAGCGGGCGTGCCGCTTCCGCGCATCGCCGGGTGGGTCGCAGCGCGATCCTCGGTCGGGTTGACGATCCCGCCCGCGAACAGCCGCTCGCGCGCCTCGGCAAAGCCAGCGTCGTTCGCAAGCGCTTCGAACCCTTCAAGCAATCCCTCGTCGAGATGGGTCTTGGACCAGTCGAGCAGGAGACGATTGGTGCCCTCGCCCGGCACTTCGATCGGGATAGTCATGCTCAGCTTCTCGACCCGGTCGGGGTCGGACTTGAACAGTTCGGCGAGAGTCTTCGGCGCGACCTGAGCCAGCCGGGCCCACTGGTCGGAAGTGTGTGATGCGCTCATCTGATGCAAACCCCTTTGCGGCTTTCGCGGCTGCGAGTAAGGGGGCCAGCGATGGATGTTAAGACCCAAACTGCGTTATCCGACGATCCGGCCCCGCAAATGTCAGGCGAGGTGAGCGATGAAGGATGGGGCGGCTTTGTCCTGTTCGTGATAAAGCTGGTGGTCGTGGTCCTTGCCTTTCGGATCCTGCTGTTCTCGCCCTTCTCGATCCCGTCGGAAAGCATGCTGCCCCGGCTGATGAACGGCGATTACCTGCTCGCATCGAAATGGTCCTACGGCTATTCCGGCAATTCGCTGCCGATCGATATCGGGCTCGACGGCGAGCGCTTCCTTGCAAGCGCGCCGGAGCGAGGCGATCTCGTGATCTTCAAGCATCCGCTCGACCGGACCGACTATATCAAGCGCGTCATCGGCTTGCCCGGAGACAGCGTGGGCATGGTCGGCGGCAGGGTGGTCCTCAATGGCCAGATGATTGCTCAGGAGAAGATCGAGGATTTCGACATCCCGGTTTCGCCCAACACCTATTGCGCCTGGGGGTCGGACGAGATCGCCGACCTGTCTGGCGGGAGCAGTTGCCGCTACCGAATGATGCGCGAAACGCTGCCGGATGGTCGCAGCTACGAGGTTCTCGATTTCGACCTTACTCAGGGGGATAACACCGCGCCGGTCCTCGTTCCCGAGGGGCATATGTTCGTGATGGGCGACAATCGCGACAATTCGCGCGACAGCCGGTTCGACGCGATTGCCGGCGATGCGGTGGGCATCGTTCCGATGGACAATCTCGTCGGCAGGGCGTCGATCATCGTGTGGTCGACCGACGGAAGCGCCGAGTGGCTCAAGCCGTGGACCTGGTTCACCGCGGCCCGTTGGGACCGCATCGGAGACCTCTTGTGAGCGCGCTCGATCACGAAACCCGCGACTGGCTCGACCAGCTGGGCTTCGAAGTGAAGGATGAGACTATCTGGGTCGAGGCGCTCACCCACGGCAGTTTCAATGGCGGCAGGCAAGACAGCGAAGCGGTCGATTACCAGCGGCTCGAATTCCTCGGCGACCGGGTTCTCGGCCTGTCGGTGGCGAGCTGGCTCTACCAGTCCGGCGCGCATCGCGAAGGCCGCCTGTCGCAGCGCCTCAATGCGCTCGTCAGCGGGGCGACCTGCGCCGGCGTCGGCCGCCGGATCGGGCTGTCGGACCACATCCGGCTCGGCAAGCAGGCGCGCGAGGACGGTGGGGCTGACAGCGACAACATTCTCGGCGACGTGGTCGAGGCGCTGATCGGGGCGAGCTTTGTCGAACACGGCTATGACCGGACGAGGGATATCGTCTACAGGCTCTGGGAGCCCGAATTGTCGGGGGATTCGGGCAAGGCGAAACATCCCAAGAGCGCCCTGCAGGAATGGACCGCGGGCAACCGCAGGGCCATGCCGGTCTATGAAATCGTCGAACGGTCGGGTCCGGATCACGCATCGCGGTTCACTGTGAGAGTGAGCGTGCACAATGTCGGCGACGCGACCGGCACCGCAACCAGCAAGGGCGAAGCAGAACGCCGCGCCGCAAAGGCTTTTTTGGAGGAATTCGGGTGACAGACAATGCCATTCCAACCCGCTGCGGCGTAGTCGCGGTATTGGGTGCTCCCAATGCCGGCAAGTCCACCCTGGTAAACCAGCTGGTCGGTCAGAAGGTCGCGATCACCAGCGCCAAGGCGCAAACGACGAGAGCGCGGATGCTCGGGATCGCCTTGTTCGGTCCGGTGCAGATGATCCTCGTCGACACCCCCGGCATTTTCGAACCCAAGCGCAAGCTCGACCGGGCGATGGTCAATGCCGCCTGGGAAGGCGCGGAGAGCGCCGACGCCATCGTGGTGCTGGTCGATCCCATCAAGCAGCGTCGCCACGAGCTCGTGCCCCTGATCGAATCGCTGGCTGGCCGCCCGGAAC
>JBFHIF010000296.1:0-2754 GCA_041596595.1 Erythrobacter sp.
AGTCTCTCCGCCAACCTTGAACTCAGCGCGAGCTACACCTTGCTCGATTCCGAGGAGGACGGGGCGACCGAAGTGCGCAGGCCGGATACCATCGCCAGCGCCGCGCTCGTCTGGACCGCTGCGGGTGATGCGGCGAACCTCTCGCTGGTGGTGCGGCACAATGGCGAGGCCGAGGATCTGGCCTTCACCGATCCCAGTTTCATCCCGGTCAGGGTCACGCTCGACGATTTCACGCTGGTGAACCTCTATGGCGAAGTCCGGTTGCGAGAAGGATTGCGGGTTTACGCCCGCGCCGAAAATCTCGCCGATTCCCGTCACGAACAGGTTTTCAGCTTCGTTTCGCCCGGACGATCCTTCGTCGCCGGATTGCGCGCACGGTTCTAACCTCTCGCTTTTCGGCAAGAGAATGCATAGGTGCACCCCATGCATTTTCTTGATCAAGCCAAAATCTATCTCAAATCGGGCGGAGGCGGACCCGGCGCGGTCAGCTTTCGCCGTGAGAAATACGTCGAATATGGCGGCCCGGACGGCGGCAATGGCGGCAAGGGCGGCGATATCGTGTTCGAAGCGGTCGCAGGGCTCAACACGCTTATCGACTTTCGCTACTCGCAGCATTTCAAGGCCAAGCGCGGCAATCACGGGCAGGGCAAGGACCGCACGGGCGCCAGCGCGCCGGACCTGGTGATCAAGGTTCCGGTGGGGACGCAGATCCTGTCGGAAGACAAGGAAGAAGTGCTCGCCGACTTCACCGAGGTCGGGCAGCGCATCACCTTCCTCGAAGGCGGAATGGGCGGGCGCGGCAATGCGTCCTACAAGAGCTCGACCAACCGCGCTCCGCGCCAGCACCAACCCGGCGTGCCGGGCGAGGAAATGTGGGTCTGGCTGCGCCTCAAGCTGCTGGCCGATGTCGGCCTGGTCGGGCTTCCCAATGCGGGCAAGTCGACCTTCATCAACCAGGTTTCCAACGCCAAGGCGAAAGTCGGCCATTACGCCTTCACCACGCTCATTCCGAAGCTCGGTGTCGTAAGCCACAAGGGCCGCGAGTTCGTGATTGCCGACATTCCCGGACTGATCGAGGGCGCGGCCGACGGGGCGGGGATCGGCGACCGGTTCCTCGGCCATATCGAGCGCTGCCGGGTGCTGATCCACCTCGTCGATATTGCGGGCGATGACCCGGCCCAGGCGATGCGGGTCGTCCAGGACGAGCTCGCCGCCTATGGCGCCGGGCTCGAGGACAAGCCTCAACTCATCGCGCTCAACAAGCTCGATCTGGCGGACAAGGAACTGGGCGAAGGCTTTGCCGAGGAACTGCGCGAAGCGGGGGCCGACGAGGTGTTCGCGATTTCCGGCGCGACCGGCGAAGGGGTCGAAAGACTGCTCGACGCGGTGCTCGGCTACCTCCCCGATGCCACATCGACCGAAACCAATGCGGCCGAGGTAGAGGATCAGGACGAAGCCGATGGCGAATGGTCGCCGCTCTGAAGCGATGGCGATAGACGCGATCGCCGACATCGCCGCTGCGCGCCTCGCCGTGGTCAAGATCGGCAGCGCGCTGCTGGTCGTGGGCGGCGAGCCCAATCGCGCGCGGCTCGCCTCTGTTGCACAGGACATTGCCCGGCTTCGCGAAGGCGGGACGCAGGTGATTGCGGTGAGCTCGGGCGCGATTGCGCTGGGCGCGGCACGGCTGGGATTGCCCAAGGGCGGACGCGCGAGTCTTGCCGATGCACAGGCCGCCGCCTCTGTCGGCCAGGTCGCGCTGGCGCAGCTCTGGGCCGAAGCCTTGGGTGCGCATGGCATCACCGCCTCGCAGATGCTCGTCACTCTGGGCGACCTCGAAGACCGGCGGCGCTACCTCAACGCTGCGGCTACTCTCGAGCGGCTGCTCGAAATGGGCGCGGTGCCGGTCGTCAACGAGAACGACAGCGTTGCGACCGAGGAAATCCGCTTTGGCGACAATGATCGCCTCGCCGCGCGCGTGGCGCAGGCCGCTGGGGCCGATGCGGTGCTGTTGTTGTCCGATGTCGCGGGCCTGTTCGATCGCGATCCCCGCGAAGCCGGGGCCAAGCTGGTCGAGCGGGTCGAAGGCGTCACGCCCGAAGTGATCGCGATGGCGGGCGAGGGATCGTCATCCGGGCTCGGCTCGGGCGGAATGCGGGCAAAACTGCAGGCAGCCCGCATCGCCGAAAGGGCAGGAATCGCTCTCGCCATTATCGACGGGACCCGCGATCATCCGATCGCGCAGGCGCTCACCGACAACCGGGGCACGCTGTTTGTTCCGGTTCGCGCCGATAGCGCGCGCAAGAGCTGGCTCGGCGGCCGGTTGGCACCCGAAGGGGTACTGACGGTCGATGCCGGATGCGTTGCGGCGCTTGGCGAAGGGGGCAGCCTGCTTGCGGTGGGACTGACCGATGTGGAAGGGGATTTCCAGCGCGGCGCGCTCGTCAGCCTGCACGGGCCGAAAGGCGAGAGGCTGGGCCAGGGCCTGGTCGAATATTCGGCTGCCGAATGCCGCGCGATCATCGGGCTGAGGCAGGGCGACCAGGAAGCGCGGCTGGGCTATGTCCCGCGTGCAGCGGTGGTGCACCGCGACCACATGGTGCGATCGTGAAGATCGCGCTCACCGGGGCGACCGGCTTCGTCGGCAGCGCCACTCTCGATGCCGCCGTGCAGAAGGGACATCACGTCCGCGCACTCACCCGCCGCGACCAGCCTCCGCGCGACCGGGTGGAGTGGATCCGCGGCGATCTCGCCGAC
>JBFHIF010000297.1:0-2724 GCA_041596595.1 Erythrobacter sp.
ACCGCGCGCAGACGGTGGCGGTGGCGACCCCGTGCTGGCCCGCGCCGGTTTCGGCAATGATCCGCGTCTTGCCCATGCGGATAGCCAGCAGGATCTGGCCGATGCAATTGTTGATCTTGTGAGCGCCGGTGTGATTGAGCTCGTCGCGCTTGAACCACACCTGCGCGCCGCCCAGCGCCTCGGTTAGCCGCTCCGCGAAATAGAGCGGCGAGGGACGACCGACATAATGCTTCATCAAGTCGTCGAACTGCGCGGCGAAGGCCGGATCGGCCTGCGCCTTGCGGTATTCGCGCTCGAGATCGAGCACCAGCGGCATCAGTGTCTCGGCGACATAGCGTCCGCCGAATTCGCCGAAATGGCCGTTTTCGTCGGGCTTGGTGCGATAGGAATTGATCGTGTCGGTCATGTGTCTTTCCCGGCTTCGCGCGCCGCCTTGCAGAACGCGGCGATCCTGTCCACGTCCTTGACGCCCGGAGCGCTTTCGAGGCCCGACGAGGCGTCGACCAGGGATGCCCCGGTTTCGGTGATCGCCTGAGCGACATTTTCGGGTGTCAGGCCACCGGCCAGCCCCCAGGGAATGCGGTGCTCGAAGCCTGCCAGCAGGTCCCAGCGAAACGCCACCCCATTGCCACCGGGAAGCTTCTTGGCGGGCGCATCGTAGAGCATCCGATCGACCGAGCCTTCGTATTTGCGCGCCTTTTCCAGCACTTCGGCGCTTTCGACGCCCCAGGCCTTCCAGGCTTCGACCCCGGTCTTCTCGCGCACCAGCGCGATCCATTCGGGGGTTTCGGTGCCGTGGAACTGGACCACGTCGGGCCTGATCGCGTCGATCGTCCGGCTGGTCGTCGCGACATCGGCATTGACCAGTAGCATCACTGTCCTGACGCCCTCCGGCACCAGCGCGCGCAAGCGATAGGCCTCGTCGATCGTGACGTGACGCGGGCTCGGCTCGAAATGAACGAGGCCCACGTGAGTCGCCCCGGCTTCCAAAGCAGCGGCCAGCGTTTCGGGCGTGGAAAGCCCGCAGATCTTGATGTCGATCGCCATATTCTTGGTGTCCTAGAGCGTGGCCTCGATCGCTCGGGCGGCGGCTTCGGGATCTTCGGCGCGGCTGATCGGGCGGCCGATGACCAGCACGCTGGCGCCGTCATCGCGCGCCTTGCGCGGGGTCACGACGCGTTTCTGGTCGCCGACCGTGCTGCCGCCGGGACGCAAGCCGGGAACCACGAAAAAGCCGTCCTTCCATTGCTTGCGCACCGCGCCGACTTCTTCGCCCGAGCATACGATCCCGTCGACGCCGGCCTCCTGTGCCAGTTCGGCGAGCCGCATCACGTGATCGTGCGGTGTGCCGCCGACGCCGGTGCGCTTGAGATCGCGTGCGTCGAGGCTGGTGAGCATTGTTACCGCGACCACCTTGCAGTTCTCAGAGGCCGCCGCCTTGGCATCCTCCATCATCGCCAGCCCGCCGCTTGCATGGACGGTGACGATGGCGGGTTCGTAGACGTGGATCGCCTGCATCGCCCCGGCGACGGTGTTGGGAATGTCGTGGAACTTGAGGTCGAGAAAGATCGGCAGACCCATATGCGCGATCTCGTGGATCCCATGGGCCCCGTGCGCGCAGAAGAATTCGAGCCCGAGTTTGACCCCGCCGATATGCGCACGAACCTTTTTCAAGAGCTCCTTGGCCGGCTCGATCTGCGGCAGGTCGAGCGCGAGGTAGATCGGGTTGCTCATAATTTGTCGTTTTCATCCCGGGGAGAAGGGTCGGGTGCAGGTTCCTCGCTCATGGTCGAGAGATCGGGCTGAGGATTATCCCGCGTGTATGCCGGGTTTTCCCCCGTGTTTTCCACAAGCGGACCAGGGCCAGCATCAGCCGAAGCGCCGGTTTCGGGATCGTGGCGATGCGCGAGCGCAGCGGATTTCACCGAGGCTTCGAGGCTGCGGATACGGCGATGGAGCGACCACTTCACCGAGCGATGGTAGAGCCAGGTCGGCACCAGTCCGAGCAGGAAGGCGATGATGACGAGCGCGGGGACCTTGGTTTCAAGCACCATGTTGTCCCACAGGGTCACTTCGACCGGTTGCCAGTTGAAGAACGAGAACGCGAGGATCGCGAACAGGATCAAGACCCAGATTATGGTGCGAACGATCTGCATTGCGTCCCTCTTTTCAAGTCCTGCCGGGGGTTTCGAACCTAGTGGATTGGCGCGGCAAGTCTAGCGCCTCACCCGTCGCGCTTGCCAAACACGCGGTCGAATACGGTATCGACGTGCTTGAAATGGTAGCCGAGGTCGAATTTCTCCTCGAGCTCGCTTTCGGACAGTGCGTCGGTCACTTCGGTGTCGGCCTTGAGCAGCTCCAGCAGCGAAAGCCTTCCGCTCGATTCCCACACCTTCATCGCGTTGCGCTGGACGAGGCGATAGGCGTTGTCGCGGGTGATCCCGGCCTGGGTCAGCGCCAGCAGGACGCGCTGAGAATGCACCAGACCGCCCATAGCATCGAGGTTGGCCTGCATCCGTTCGGGGTAGACGAGCAGCTTGTCGACCACCCCGGTCAGCCGGGCGAGCGCGAAGTCGAGCGTGATCGTCGCGTCCGGCCCGATGGCGCGCTCTACGGAGGAATGGCTGATGTCGCGCTCGTGCCAGAGGGCCACGTTCTCCATCGCCGGGATCACTGCCATGCGGACGAGGCGGGCGAGGCCGGTCAGGTTTTCGGTCAGGACAG
>JBFHIF010000298.1:0-2724 GCA_041596595.1 Erythrobacter sp.
GACCGGAAAAACGGGGCCCCGTGGCTGGTCGCAGTGGGCTTCATGGCGACCCAGTCGGTACTGTTGTGGTTTGCGCCCTCGATCCCGGCCGTCACCGCCTTGTTCGAAACCTATAGTGCGATCCCGCCATCCGCGACGCTTCTGGTTGCGATCGTGGCGGGCGCGGCGACCGCGTGGTTCGGGTGGGAGGCGGGCAAGCCGCCTGCACGCCCTGCGAGAGCAGTGGCCTAGGCGAGCGCCATTTTCCTACAGGAGCCGCGCGCCCGATCGTGGCCGCGCGGCTCTTTCCCCTTGTCGGAATGTCTCCAGACGCTGTTTGCGTTGGAAAGGTGTCAACTTCGCGCGGGCGACATCAAACCACTAATAACATGAGTGAATTCAGAGAAATCCGGGCTCCAGCCGGTGTCGCCTTTGTCAACTTCGCAAGGAAATTTCCTACCCGAGCTTTTCGTCCATCAGCTTGATCATGTCGGTTTCGGGCCGCGGGCCGTAATGCGAAATCACTTCGGCGGCTGCGATCGCGCCGCGCTTGAGGCAGCGTCCGAGCGGTTCGCCGCGGACATGGCCCGAGAGGAAACCGGCGGCGAACTGGTCGCCCGCGCCGGTGGTGTCGATCACCTTGTCGACCGGCTCGGCCTTGACCGAAACGCGCTCTCCGCCCGCATCGGCGACCGCGCCCTTTTCGCTGCGGGTCGCCACCAGCACCGGCACCTTGGGCGCGATCGCGTCGAAGCCCTTGTCGAAATCCTTTTCGCCGGTGAGCGTTGCCAGTTCGCTCTCATTGACGAACAGGATATCGATCAGCCCTTCATCGATCATCGCGCGGAAATCGTCGCCGTGACGCTCGATCACGAAGCTTTCGCTCGCGGTGAAGGCGACCTTGCGACCGGCCGCGCGCGCGACTTCGATCGCACGGCGCATCGCCCTGCGCGGTTCTTCGGGATCCCACAGATAGCCTTCGAGATAGAGGATCGCCCCGCTTGCGATCAGGTCTTCGTCAAGCGCTTCGGCGGGCAGGAACTGCCCTGCGCCGAGGAAGGTGTTCATGGTCCGCTCGCCATCGGGGGTGACGAAGATCAGGCAGCGTCCGGTCGGCGGTTCGGCGTCTGATCCATCGGTCGGGCGCATCGGCGTGTCGAAATCGATCCCGGCGGCGCGAATATCGTGCGCGAAGATCTCGCCGAACTGGTCCTTGGCAACCTGGCCGATGAAAGCGCAGCGCGTGCCGAGCTGCGCCAGCCCGGCCAGCGTATTGGCCGCCGAGCCGCCCGATTTCTCGGTCGCCTGGCCCATCGCGGCATAGAGCTTGTCGGCGCCTTCGGCATCGACCAGCGTCATCCCGCCGCGGTTGAGTCCGAGTTGCTCGATCGTCTCGTCCTTGCTCGAGGCGATGATGTCGACAATCGCGTTGCCGATGGCGATGACGTCGTAACGCGGATGGGATGCGTTGCTGCTCACGGGGCTTTGAGTCCTGTTTTTTTGAAAATGGTGGGGTTGCCGAGCCGCAGCGCCTAGCGGGGAAAGCGCCCGAGGCCAAGGGCGAACGGCCTGGCGCAGCCCGAGCGCGCAATAGCCGTTTGACTTCGCCGCGCGCGCATCGCAACGCTCGCCGCGATGCGCGCAGTGCTTACCTCTCTTTCCAGAGCCATCGGCCAGCTTGGCGACCCCGCGATCCTGCGGGTGCTGGCAAAGAGCATCGCGATCACGCTCGCGATCTTCGTTGCCCTGGGCGTGGCGCTTGGCTTCGCTCTGGAAGGCCTCGTCGGGCGCTACGGGATCGAGGGCGGAGGCTGGGTCGGGGCTCTGGCGGCGATCGTGACGACCGCTCTGGCGTTCTGGTTCCTGTTCCGCGTGGTGGCGATCGCGGTGCTGCAATTCTTTGCCGATGAAGTCGTCGTGGCGGTCGAAGCGCGCCATTATCCCGACCTCGCCTCGCGAGCCAGGAAGCTGCCGTTCCGCCGCGATCTGGCCAATTCGCTGCGCGGGGCCGGGCGTGCGCTCGGATACAACCTGCTGGCGCTGCCGATTGCCGCGGTTCTAATCTTCACCGCAATCGGTCCGGCGCTGGTGTTTCTCGCGGTCAACGCGGTGCTGCTCGGCCGCGAGCTGACCGACATGGCGCTGCTCCGTCACGAGGGCAGCCTGCCCGCCGGGGCGGTGACGCGGCGGGAACGATGGGCCCTGGGCGCGGTTGTCGCTGCGATGATGCTGCTGCCCTTCGCCAATTTTCTTGCTCCCGTCATCGGCGCGGCAGCGGGCACGCATCTCGCCCTTGGCAGGGCAGGACGATCAGGAGGCGTGAATGTTTAGGGTGGGTGCCGCGATTGCTTTGGCGGCATTGCTTTCCGGGTGTGCCGCAGGCTCGGGGGCGTCATCCAGCCGCTCGGCATCGCGCCCGGACAGCGGGGCGTTTCGTGCGCCTCAGATGCAGCGGATCGCCGGACTCGAAGGGGTCATGGGCGCGCGGGCCGAAGCCCTGGTCGGGGCGCTCGGAAAGCCGCGGATCGATCTGTCCGAAGGCGATGCGCGCAAGCTGCAATTCGCCAGCGATGACTGCGTGCTCGACATCTTTCTCTACCCGCTGCGCGCCGGAGCCGAGCCGGTCGCAACCCATGTCGATGCGCGCAGGCGAAGCGATGGGCGAGAAGTCGACACGGTGCGCTGCCTTAGCGAGGTCGCACGACGCTAGCGGCGACTGGTTGCGGGGTTGATCGCCCCTCAGAC
>JBFHIF010000299.1:0-2719 GCA_041596595.1 Erythrobacter sp.
AGGTCACCGGCGCACCCGTCAGATCCTGAAACTGTCGCAACAACCGGCTCGCTTCGGGTCCGGAATTGATCACGCCCCCGCCGGTGTAGAAAACCGGTCGCTCGGCCTGCTGGATCATCTCGATCGCCTCGGCGATCTGCTCGGCGCTGGCTGCCATTTGCGGAGTGTAACGATGCGAAGCTGTCGGCGGCGAGGTCCGGTTTTCGGAAGAAACTGCGATCTGCACATCCTTGGGGATGTCGACCACGACGGGTCCGGGGCGCCCGGTCGTGGCGATCAGGAACGCCTCGTCGATCGTCGCGGCAAGGTCGGCGGGGTCTTTGACCAGGTAATTGTGCTTGGTGCAGTGGCGGGTGATGCCCACCGTATCGGCTTCCTGAAAGGCATCGGTTCCAATGAGGGCCGTCGGGACCTGCCCGGTAATCACCACCAGCGGGATCGAATCTAGGAAAGCGTCGGCGATGCCTGTGACGGCATTGGTCGCTCCCGGTCCGCTGGTGACGAGCACGACACCGGGTTTGCCGGTAGAGCGGGCATAGCCTTCCGCAGCGTGCGCAGCACCTGCCTCGTGTCTCACGAGAATATGCCGCAAGCGGTCATCTTGAAACAGTTCGTCGTAAATCGGCAGAACCGCGCCGCCCGGATAGCCGAACACGAATTCCACCCCCTGGTCGACCAGCGCCTGGGTAAGGATCGCAGCGCCGCTACGCCGGTCGGGTTGAAACTGGTCCGACACTGTAATTCGATCCTTCGAGCAAATGCATTTGGGTCCGGCGAATGGGTATAGCCGTTCCGGGGGCTTCAGACAAAAGGAGGCCCGGCGCAGGGGCGATGCGTCGGGCCAACTCCAATCTTGCTAGGCCTCACAAAAGAACCTGTCAACGCCTAGGTTTGAAATAATCGTGCGAATACGTTTTCAGTCACGATATTTCTGGTCTCTGTCCGTTGCCAGCTTTCCGGAGCTTGACGGCGGAACCACGTATATTGCCGCTTGGCGTAATTCCGGGTGGCCTGCGCGGCGCGGTCGATGGCCTCCTCGCGGCTGAGTTCTCCGCCGAGCATCGCCGATATCTCGGGCACTCCGATCGCGCGCATGACAGGAAGATCGGGATCGAGCCCGCGCGCAAGCAGAGTTTCAACTTCCTCGACAGCGCCGTTGTTCATCATGTCCACGAAACGGGCGTCGCAGCGCTCGTAAAGCCATTGGCGTTCAGGCAGCAGGACAAGCGCGCTCAGATCGATCTCATCACCGATCCCTCCGGCTTTTGCCAGTTGCCAGTCACCAAGCGTCACACCGGTGGATCGTTTGACCTCGAGCGCGCGTGCGATCCTCTGGCTGTCTCCCGGTTCGAGTTGCGCCGCGCGTTCCGGGTCCTCGATCGCCAGGGCCGCATGCGCCGCCTCGACCGGCATGGCGCGCACCTGCGAGCGAATTTCGGGTTCGATCTCGGGGATCGGAGCGATCCCGTCGAGCAGCACCTTGAGATACAGGCCCGTGCCTCCGACGAGGACCGGAACTGCGCCATCGGCGTGCGCTTGCGCGATCACGGACTTGGCTCGCCTGGCCCAATCGGCAGCGGAGCACGCGACAGATCCGTCCCATTCGCCATAGAGGTGGTGCGGCGCGCGCTTGCGATCATCGGCGTCGGGCGCGGCCGAGAGTACCGGAATATCCGCGTAGACCTGCATCGAATCGGCGTTGATGATCCTCGCCTCGCGGCCCTTCTTGGCGAGGACATCGGCCAGTGCCAATGCGACTGCACTCTTGCCGCTTGCGGTCGGGCCTGCAATGAGCGCGACCTCATTCGCCCCAGTGCGCTGATTTGGAGAATTTTTCGTGCTCATTGCCCGCCTGATAGCAGAGACCCGCGCGGGAGAAACCGGTGATCTCGATCCGGCGCTGGATGCGCTTGCCAGGGACCTCTCGGATCAGGGGACAACGCTGGCCTCGGCGACGATGATCGAAGGCGATGGCGCTGTCATTCAATTGAACCTCACGGGAGACGAGCGGGACCCGGTTCTCGCGGCGATCGACCGGCATTTCGGCGCGGTCGACGTTCTGATCAGCAGCGGCGAGATCGCCATTCCCCACCTGTTCGTTTCCGACATGGATTCGACGATGATCGGCCAGGAATGCATCGACGAGCTGGCCGATTATGCCGGGATCAAGGACCGGATTGCCGCGATCACCGAACGCGCGATGCTGGGCGAACTCGATTTCGAAGCCGCCCTGCGCGAGCGCGTGGCGCTGCTGGCAGGGCTCGATGAAACCGCGATCGACCAGTGCCTCGACGAAAGGATCACGCCAACACCCGGCGCACGCACGCTCGTGGCGACCCTCGCGGCACACGGGGCGCGCTGCGTTCTGGTGACAGGTGGCTTTCATCATTTTGCCGATCCGGTGGGGGACAAGATCGGGTTCCACCGCGTCGTCGGCAATCGGCTTGCGGTGGAAAATGGCAAATTGACCGGAGAACTGTCGGGGCCGGTTTGCGATTCGGCGACCAAGGCCAGCGTTTTGGCTCAAGAGGCCGAGCGACTGGGTGCAGAAGCGATAACGATGGCCGCGGGCGATGGAGCCAACGACATTCCCATGATCGAGAGCGCGACCTACGGTATCGCCTATCGCGCCAAGCCGAAGGCGCGTGCGGCGGCGAACGGAAGGATAGATCGGGGCGATCTCACTGCGCTGCTCTTGCTGCTGGGGATTGCGAAAAAG
>JBFHIF010000300.1:0-2706 GCA_041596595.1 Erythrobacter sp.
TTCACCGAATTCACCATCGCGCTGATCCCGATCCTCTGGATTTACTTTCTCGCCAGCGGCTTCGCGCGTTGGTTCGTGGTGATCCTCGGTCTCGTGGGCCTCATGCCGCAATCGTTCGACCTCTATGCGATCCTCACCTCGATCGAAATGCGACCGTCGCTTCTGGTATCGCCTCTCGCGGTGCTGACGGCTCTCGCGCTGCTTTTTACGCCGTCGGCGGCGCGCTGGTTTCGTCGCTCGAGGGAGGTTGAACATGAAACCTTCGCCTAGCCTCGCGAGCGCGCTTGCGGTGTTCGCGGCGTCGCTGCTCCCCGCAGACGCAATGGCGCAGGCCTATCAATGCCGCGCCCCGGCGGTGCGCTCGGTGCCGCAGGTTTCGCCAGACGGCCCGCGCCGCATCATGCCGGTCACCGGCTACACCATGGCGCTTTCATGGAGCCCCGAATTCTGCAAGCCGCGCCAGGATAGCCGCGCGCACAAGGTCCAGTGTTCAGGCGACAATGGCCGCTTCGGTCTCGTGGTCCACGGGTTATGGCCCGAGGGGCCACGCGGTTCGTGGCCGCAATGGTGCCCGGTGCGCGAGACGCTCTCTCCCGCCGAACTCCGTCGCAACCTCTGCATGATGCCCTCGGCCCGCCTCGTCGCGCGCCAATGGGTCAAGCATGGCAGCTGTATGACCGCGCGGCCGGACATCTATTTCAAGGTCACCCGCATATTGTGGGACAGCTATCGCATCCCCGATTACGACCGGATCAGCCGCGAGAAAGACCTGACCGCAGGGCGCATTCGCGCCGGTTTTGCCGAGGCAAACGGCGGGTGGGAGCCCGAGCATATCGGGGTGAAGCTCAATGCGCGCGGCTGGCTGCAGGAAATTCGCCTGTGCTATAATGCCCGCTTCCGTCCGACCCGCTGTGACGCGAAAAGATTCGGTGCGCGCGATGGACAATCGGCAAGGATCTGGCGGGGTTTGTGAGCGCGGATTGATGCAGGTCAATGCGGTTTTCTCACATCCCGCTATCCTGCCTGCATGATCGACATCGAGAAACTCACCGACCACGCGCACCGCATCACCGTCATGGCCGAGTTCCGGCAGGAAGATGCCCAGCGCCTGTTCGATTTCGCCAGGGCGTGCAACGAGGCCGGCGGAGGCGGACATGTCCTGATCGACCTCACCGCGGTAACCGATCTGACCTTCTCGGCCTTCGCCATAGAAGTCGCGCATCTTCCGACCCTGCTCAAATGGGCATACGGTCTCGATCGCATCGCAATCGTCTCAGACGACGACTGGGTGCGCACCGCCGCACGGCTCGAAAGCGCGCTTCTGCCGGGTATTTCCTACGCGGTGTATGACGAGGACGAGGCCGAAGCCGCGCGGGCCTGGGTGGCAGGCGACGCCGATAGCCCGCACCTCGGAGCCTTTCGCGAACTCGATATCGGCCGGTCTGACATCGTCGCGTTCGTGCTCTCGGGTCGGCTTGACCGGGAGGAATCCGAACGCGGTATCGCCAAGCTGCGCGAAAAGTTCGACCAGACCGATTGCACCCGGCTCCTGGTGGTCATCAGCAAGTGGCATGGCTTCGATCTCGACCAGATCGTGAGCCGCGAGCTGATTTCGGGCAAGCTCGAGATCGCACGCAAGCTCGAACGCTACGCGATCGTCGGAGGCCCGCGATGGTTGCGCCGGATTGCCGAGATCATGAGCGGCCTCATCGGAACGGAGGTAAAGGCGTTCGACCTCGACGAACGCGACGAGGCAATCGCATGGCTGGCGGGCTGACCTAACGCCGCTCCCTGAAGAAACCGCGCAGCAATTCCGCCGCTTCGTCCTCCCCCATGCCCGAATAGACTTCGGGTCTGTGGAGGCATTGCTCCTGCTCGAAGACGCGGCTGCCGTGTTCGACCGCCCCGCCCTTGGGATCGCTCGCGGCGTAATAGAGCCGGGCGATTCGCGCATGGCTGATCGCGCCCGCGCACATCGCGCAAGGCTCGAGCGTCACGAACAGGTCGCAGCCGGTCAGCCGCTCGTCGCCCAGTTGTTCGGCGGCAAGCCGGAGAGCGCGAATCTCGGCATGACCGGTGGGGTCGGGGGGATTGCGGGTCGCGTTGGCGGCGACCGCGACGAACTCTTCGCCCTTCATCACCACCGCGCCAACCGGCACTTCGCCCTGCCCGGCAGCCTCGCGCGCGGCTTCGAGTGCGCGTTTCATGCCTTGCGGGATCGGCCAGCGGTTCATATACCGCGCGCTAGCGATGCCACGGACGGGGTGCAACTCGCTTGACGATTCGCCCGGCTCCCGCTATGCGCGCCGCTTTCCGGGATAACCCGAATATTCAGGGGCCGCCAAATGATTGCGCGGCCCGTCAACGTGAACGAAACGAGAGATAGCATGTCGCGGATTTGCGAACTGACCGGCAAGGGTCGTCAGGTTGGCCACAATGTCAGCCACGCCAACAACAAGACCAAGCGCGTCTTTCTGCCGAACCTGCAGAACGTCACGCTGCTGAGCGAGAAGCTCGATCGCAGCTTCAAGTTCCGCGTGTCGACTCACGGCCTGCGCAGCGTCGAGCACAATGGCGGCCTCGACAACTGGCTGCTCAAGACCAAGGACGACAAGCTCAGCGCGCGCGCCCTCAAGGTGAAGCGCGAGCTCAAGAAGGCAGCTGCAGACGCCGCATAGGCGCGCCTGTCTCCACTGAATTGCCAAA
>JBFHIF010000301.1:0-2670 GCA_041596595.1 Erythrobacter sp.
ACCGCGGAAAAGCGGACGCATGGCGTCGCCCGCAGCGTCGGCTAAGGCGTTCGCGAGAGCTAGGTCGGAATCGTTCATGGCGGCGACTTGGTTATTGTTGCACGAAAAAGATCTACTCCCTTTGCCGGTGCGGACACGCCAAGGCAAGCGCGGTATTTCTTGTGGGATTTGTATTTTTTCGCAGATTTACTTAATAACAGCGGTTGAGGGGTTCTTGCCTACCAGCCGGACGGCGCGGGTAAGCAACTTCCTTCGGGGGAGCAATTTAGGCCATGAACACCGGACGGCGTGACGCCGACAAGGGCGGCAAGGACCTGCCGCTCATCAAATCGGAGCTGGGTCATACCCCGGACGGCGCCCCCCTATCAAGCAACCGCGCGCCTGCGGATGATCTCGCTCCGTGGGTCGCGCGGGTCTATGCGACGAAGGTCAAGCTTCCGCAGGGCGGGTCGATCCATTGCGGAATGCTTGCCGATACCCCGATCATGCGAACGCTCTTCGCCGGCGACTGGACCGCCGATACCCGCGACGGACATGGACGCTATGCCCCCTCGGCCCTGCTGTTCGGACCGCAGACCAAGCGGATGGCGGTCAGTGTCACCGGAAGTTTCTCGACCGTCAGCGTCGCGCTCAAGCCGGGAGCGATCCATGCGTTGAAAGGTCCCGTGGTCGCAGACACGCTCGACCGGATCATCCTTTACGATCATATCTACGGCAAGGAGGAGTGGGGTTCGAGCGCAAGGCTTCTGGGATTGTTCGACCCCGACGATTCGGTCGAACGGTGGCTGGAAATCGCCGAAAAGCTGATGCGGCAGTTGATCGCGTTCACCGGCAGCAAGCCGCCGGACCCGATCATCGAGGCATTCGACAAGGCGGTCTTCGCCAATCCCAATCTCGATCTCGGTCAGTTCGCGGCCACGCACGACATCGAAAGGCGCTCGCTCGAACGGCACATCAAGCGCGCCTACGGCCAGACCGCGACGCAGGTTCTGCGCCGCGCCCGCGCGCTCGACATCGCCTCGCATCTGCGCGGGGTGGCCGACGACGCTGAAGCCGAGGAAGCCGCGCTGCGGTTCTTCGATCAAAGCCACATGATCCGAGAGTTCAAGGCGTTCTTCGGAATGACCCCGCGACAATTCGCCACGACCCCGCAGCCCTTCATGACTCTCACGCTCGACGTGCGCCAGGCGCGGCGGCTCGAAGTGCTCGGACGCGCCGAGCCCGACGGAAAATATCCCTGGCGCATCGATTGAGTTTGCGCGCCCGTGCGGGCGGTCAGTCGAAGAGCGAGCTCACGCTGCTTTCGTCCGCGATACGGCGAATCGCCTCGCCCACCAGTGGGGCAATCGTGAGCGTTCGGATCCGTTCGGACTGTTCGGTCGCCTCGGTGGGAAGGATCGAATCGGTGATCACCAGTTCCTTGAGCTTCGATCCGTCGATCCGGGCCACCGCGCCGCCCGAAAGCACCCCGTGCGTAATGTAGGCGGCGACCGACTTGGCGCCGTTCTCGAGCAGCGCCTCTGCCGCGTTGCAGAGCGTTCCGCCCGAATCGACGATGTCGTCGATCAGCACGCAGTGGCGACCCGAGACGTCGCCGATGATGTTCATCACCTCGCTCTCGCCGGGACGATCACGCCGCTTGTCGACGATTGCGAGCGGGGCATTGTCCAGCCGCTTGGCGAGCGCGCGGGCACGCACGACGCCCCCGACATCGGGTGATACGACCATCAGGTCCTGGTCGCCGTAGCGCGCCTGGATATCGGCGGCCATCACCGGCGCGGCATAGAGATTGTCGGTCGGAATATCGAAGAAGCCCTGGATCTGCCCGGCGTGCAGATCGACCGCCAGCATCCGGTCGGCGCCTGCTTCGGTCACGAGATTGGCGACCAGCTTGGCCGAAATCGGGGTGCGCGGGCCCGGCTTGCGATCCTGCCGGGCGTAGCCGAAATAGGGGACCACCGCGGTGATGCGCTTGGCCGAGGCGCGTCGCAGCGCATCGATGCATATCAGCAATTCCATGAGATTGTCGTTGGCCGGAAAGCTGGTCGGCTGGACGATGAACACGTCCTCGCCGCGGACATTCTCGTGAATCTCGACGAAGATTTCCTCGTCGGCGAAGCGGCGCACGCTCGCATCGGTCAACGGGATCTCGAGATAGGCGGCGATCGCCCGCGCGAGCGGCAGGTTCGAATTGCCCGACATGATCTTCATGAACGCGAATCCCCGGCTGTGTTGTGTCCGACCCCGCCTAGCCGAGAGTCATGGAAACGCAACACAAGAGCGCGGAGTTGTCGTCAGGACAATCGCCGACCGACCGATTCGTCACGCCCCGCGGTGCGGGGAAATCCGGTGCTCGCCGCGGATCCATCTCACCGTCCCGCTCGAAGCGCGCATCACCACGCTGTGGGTCGTCATGATCGTGGCCCCGGTCGATTTCCGGCGACGTTTCACCCCGTCGAGCAGCGATCCCGATGTCACGCCGGTCGCCGCAAAGATGCAATCGCCCTTGGCAAGATCCTCGAGCTTGTAGATCCTGTCGAAGTCGGTGATGCCCCACTTGCGCGCGCGAGCCTTTTCGTCCTCGTTGCGGAATACGAGCCGTCCGTTGAACTGGCCGCCGACGCACCGCAGCGCCGCAGCCGCGAGCACGCCTTCAGGTGCACCCCCCTG
>JBFHIF010000302.1:0-2655 GCA_041596595.1 Erythrobacter sp.
CTCGGGCAAACCCCTGCGCACCGCCGTATCGCGGTGCTTGGCAGCATGAAGGAACTCGGTGATTTCTCAGCCGAATTCCACCGTCAGCTTGTTCGCCCTCTGGTTGAAGCCGGGATCGACCATGCCATCCTTGTGGGTGAGGAGATGCGCCCGCTTGCACGCGAATTGGGGAAACCGGGCGGGCTGTCGCTTGGCATGGGCGCCAGCTTCGCGCATTGCAAGGATCCTGCCGAAGCGATCGCGGCGCTCGAACAATTCGGTTTGACCAATGGCGACGCCGTGCTGGTAAAGGGCTCCAACTCGGTCGGCCTCGGCAGGCTGGTGTCACACTTTGCAAGCGTCCCGGAGTAACCGGGACGAGGGGTCCTAATGCTTTATCTTTTGGCGGAATGGCTGGGATTTGAGGGCGCGCTGAACCTCGTGCGCTATCAGACCTTCCGCGTCGGCGCCACGTTGATGACCGCGCTGTTTTTCGGCCTCATCATCGGGCCGCGTTTCATCAACATGCTGCGCGTGCGGCAGGGCAAGGGGCAACCGATCCGCGAGGACGGCCCGCAGACTCACCTCGCCAAGGTCGGTACCCCGACCATGGGCGGGCTGATGATCCTCGTCGCGCTGACCGCGTCGCTGATATTGTGGATGGATCTGCGCAGTCCGCTGGTCTGGGCGTGCCTCGCGGTGACGATCGGGTTTGGCCTGATCGGGTTCCTCGACGATTACGACAAGGTGTCCAAGAACAGCCACAAGGGTGTCTCGGGCCGAGTGCGGCTGTTGTTCGAATTCGCGGTTGCGGGCGTGGCGTCCTACATCATCGTCAGCCAGATCAGCACCAATCTCTATGTCCCGTTCTTCTCGGCGGTCGAGATCCCTCTGGGGCCGTTCTACTACGTCTTTGCCGCCTTCGTGATTGTGGGCGCAGGCAATGCGGTGAACCTAACCGACGGGCTGGATGGTCTGGCGATCATGCCGGTGATTATCGCTGCGGGCACCTTTGCGATCATCGCCTATCTCGTCGGGCGCGTCGACTTCACCAATTACCTCGGCATCCCCTATGTCGAAGGGGCGGGCGAACTGGCGGTGTTCTGCGCTGCGATCATGGGGGCGGGGCTCGCCTTCCTGTGGTTCAACGCGCCGCCCGCCGCGGTTTTCATGGGCGATACCGGCAGTCTTGCCCTGGGCGGGGCACTCGGTGCGATCGCGGTCGCGAGCCATCACGAGGTTGTGCTGGCGATCGTGGGCGGCCTGTTCGTGCTCGAAGCGGTATCGGTGATCGTCCAGGTGTTCTGGTTCAAGCGCACGGGCCGACGGATCTTCCGCATGGCTCCGATTCACCACCATTTCGAACAGCTTGGCTGGAGCGAGAGCAAGGTGGTGATCCGGTTCTGGATCATCGCGATCATCCTCGCGCTGGTTGGGCTTGCCACCCTGAAATTGCGGTGAGGCCGGCGCGGTGATCACCAGCAAGGCCTTTCAGGACAAAAGATACGCGGTGCTCGGCCTCGCTCGTTCGGGCGCGGCCGCTGTCGAGACCCTGCTCGCGAGCGGCGCTGAGGTGACCGCCTGGGACCGCCAGCCGGAAGCGCGCGAGCCGTTTGCCGACCGTTGCAAGATCGCCGATCCCTATTGCATCAGCCTGACCGGCTATGACGGCGTGGTGGTTTCCCCCGGCGTGCCGCTCAATACCCACCCGATCGCCGACCACGCCGCGCAATACGGCGTCCCGCTGATCGGCGATATCGAGCTGTTCGCGCTGGCCCGTGCCGACCTTCCCCCACACCGGGTGATCGGGATCACCGGAACCAACGGCAAGTCGACCACAACGGCCCTGGTCCAGCACATTCTTGACGATGCCGGGCTGCCCGCCGTGGTCGGCGGCAATATTGGCGAGCCGGTGCTCGCTGGCGATCCGCTCGAGCCCAATGAGCATGGCGCGGGCGTGTATGTGCTCGAATTGTCGAGCTACCAGATCGACCTGACCCGCTCGCTCGCCTGCGAGGCGGCGGCGCTGACCAATATCACGCCCGACCATCTCGATCGCTATGAGGGCTTTGAAGGCTACGCCTTTTCGAAGGGGCGGCTGTTCGCGATGCAGGGTGCAGGCCAGTTCGCGGTGTTCGGGTCGATCGAGGGCGCTGCCAGGGCGATTTACGAGGCCGAACTTGCGCGCCGGCCCGAAGGCCGGGCGGTCAGGGCCGAACTTGCGCGCTTTGCGCCGATGCAGTCCGAATGGCCCTCGCTTCAGGGGCCGCACAATCTTGAAAATGTCGCGGTCGCCGTAGCTCTCGTCGAGGAATTGGGGCTGGACGAGGCGCAGTGGCAACGCGCGCTTCCGCGGTTTTCGAGCCTGCCGCACCGGATGGAGATCGTCCGCGAGGCGGACGGGGTGCTCTATGTCAACGACAGCAAGGCGACCAATCCGGCTTCAAGCGCACCGGCACTCGCCGCATGGCCCCCTGAGCCCGAGATCAACCAGGGCGCCCCGCGGGTGCACTGGATCGTCGGCGGCCTCGCGAAGGAAGATGGCCTGGGCGAATGCGAGCGCGAACTTTCGAACCTTGCCGCCGCTTACACGGTGGGAGAGGCGGGACCCCGCTTCGCCGAATTGCTCGAAGGGCGGATCCCCCGGGTCGAAAGGTGCGAGTTGGTGGGCGAAGC
>JBFHIF010000303.1:0-2632 GCA_041596595.1 Erythrobacter sp.
AGCGCGAAGGGGTCTTTCGATCCTGTGGGCTTCTCGTCGATATCAAAAAAGCTGTTAAGCGTATCGAGCTTGTCGGCAAGGCTCACTGCCACCGTCACCGGAGCGGTGGGCACTTCGTCGCCCTGCCCGACCGGCTTGTAGTGATCGCGGATCGCGTGTGCGACCTCGGTGGGCAGGCCTTCCTTCTCGGCGTAATAGCCGCCCATCAGGCCCTGCAATTCGGGGAATTCGCCGACCATTTCGGTGACGAGGTCAGCCTTGGCGAGCCGCGCGGCCTGTTCGGCCATGTCGGGATCGGCCTTCACGATACCTTCCTCGCATAGCCAGCGCGCGAGTTTCGCAACGCGCTCGACCTTGTCGGCCACCGTGCCGAGCTTTTCGTGGAAGGTGATCCGCTCGAGCTTCTTGGCGTGCTCGGCAAGCGGGGTTTTCTGATCGAGTTCCCAGAAGAACCGCGCGTCCGAAAGCCGCGCGGCGAGCACCTTGCGATTGCCGTCGACCACCACCGCCGGATCGGCGGCAGCGATATTGGCGGTGCACACGAACGCATTGGCGAGATTGCCCTGCTGGTCCTCGCACACGAAGTATTTCTGGTTCACCCGCGCGGTCAGCTGGATGACCTCGGGCGGCACGTCGAGGAATTGCTCGTCGAACCGGCCGAGCAGCGGCACGGGCCATTCGGTCAGCCCTGCGTTCTCGACCACCAGCCCTTCATCCTCGACGAGGGTGAGGCCGGCGTCCTGCGCGACCGATTTCGCGCCTTCGCGGATACGATCCTGGCGTTCCTCGTGATCGACGATCACCGAGGCGGCGCGCAGCTTTTCGAGGTAATCACCCGCGCCGTCGATCGAGATCGGCCCGTCGGAATGGAACCGGTGCCCGATCGTCTCGCGCCCCGATGCCATCCCATCGAACACCACCGGCACGACCTCGCCATCGAGCAGCGCGACGATGCCCGAAAGCGGGCGCACCCAGCGCAGGCTCTCGTTCGAAAGCGAGGCTTCGCCCCAGCGCATCGACTTGGGCCAGGAAAAGTCGGCGATGATCGCAGGGATCGCCGCTGCCAGCAGGTCGCTGACCGACTGGCCGGGCTTCTCGATCACCGCGAACCACGTCTCGCGCCCCTTGACGTCGCGCGCTTCGAGCTGGTCGCGCGTGATGCCGTTCTTGCGGCAGAACCCGTCCACAGCCTGATCGGGTGCGCCGACCGGCGGACCCTTGGCTTCCTCGCGCACGCTCTGCGTTTCGAGCGGCAGCCCGCGCGCGATCATGGCGAGCCGGCGCGGCGTCGACCACACATCGAGCTCACCGAATGCGACGCCGGCTGCATCCATCTCGCGGCGGAACAGCTTTTCGAGTTCGGCGCGTGCGCCCGCCTGCATCCGTGCAGGGATTTCTTCGGAGCGAAGTTCGAGCAGGAAATCGGCCATTACACGAGACTCCAGCCAGGAAACTTCGCTTCCCATTGCGGAGCCATCATCTCCGCGTATTTCTCGCAAGACGAACGCGCGAGATCGCGGACCCGGCCCATGTAGCTTGCGCGTTCCTGCACGCTGATCACCCCGCGCGCCTGCAGCAGGTTGAAGATGTGGCTCGCCTCGACCGCCTGTTCGTAGGCCGCGATCGGCACGTCAGCAGTCAGCGCGTTGCGGCATTCCGCCTCGGCCTTCGCGAAGAGGTCGAACAAGGCATCGGTGTCGGCCACCTCGAAGTTCCATTTCGACATCTGCTTTTCGTTTTCGAGGAACACCTCGCCATACGAAACGCCGCGTCCGTTGAAATCGAGATCGAACACGTTGTCGACGCCCTGGATATACATGGCGAGCCGTTCGAGCCCGTAGGTCAGTTCGCCCGCGACCGGCTTGCAGTCGAAACCGCCCATCTGCTGGAAATAGGTAAACTGGGTGACTTCCATCCCGTCGCACCAGACTTCCCAGACGAGGCCCCACGCGCCAAGTGTCGGCGATTCCCAGTCATCCTCGACAAACCGGATATCGTGTTTGAGCGGGTCGATCCCGATCGCCTTTAAGCTGTCGAGATAGAGTTCCTGGATGTCGGACGGGCTCGGCTTCAGGATTACCTGATACTGGTAATAGTGCTGCAAGCGGTTGGGGTTTTCGCCATAGCGCCCGTCGGTCGGGCGGCGACACGGCTGGACGAAGGCCGCATTCCACGGCTCGGGCCCGAGCGCGCGCAGCGTGGTCGCGGTGTGGAACGTCCCTGCCCCCATCCGCATGTCATAGGGCTGCAGGATCACGCAGCCATTGGCCGCCCAGAAATCGTGCAAGGTCAGGATCATGTCCTGGAACGAACGCGTCGGATCGCGCTGAGCCGTTTGCGCGCCGGGCGCGATGGAAGTTGCCTCGGGATTCATGGGATAGCGCCATGACCGATGGCCCCATCAGCGTCAATGCCGCAGCGCAGCATGACGCGCATCGCGTAACCGTAGAAACAGACAGCCTTCACCTTTGCGCGCGAAGAAACAATGGCTACGAGGGCGCACGAAAGGATTGACGTTCAATGGCGCTGTTTCGGCTGGTTCTATCAAGTGTCCTTATTGCGGCGCTCCCGCTCGCGCAACTTGCGGCGCAGCCCTCGCCCGCGGCGAGCACCGCTGTGGCGGATACCGCGC
>JBFHIF010000304.1:0-2621 GCA_041596595.1 Erythrobacter sp.
GCGTGGCTGGTCGAAAGCGGCGCGGGGACAATTCGCGCGACCAATCTGGTCAACGCGGCGGGTGCGTGGGTCGACGAAATCGCCGTCATGGCCGGCGTCCGGCCGATCGGTATCGAGCCACGTCGGCGCACCGTCATCTCGATCGACGCATCGCAGGGCACTGACGTATCGCGCTGGCCATTCGTCAAGACGGTGGGCAAAGGCTTCTACATCCTGCCGGAAGGAAGTGGGCGGTTGCTCGCCTCGCCGATGGACGAGGGCGCGAGCGCGCCGTGCGACGCCGCGCCGGAGGAAATCGACATTGCCGATATTGCGCACCGCATCGAACAGACCACCGACCTCGAAGTGCGCAGGATCGCGCATAGCTGGGCCGGGCTTCGCAGTTTCGCGCCGGACGAACTGCCCGTGATCGGCTTTGCCACGGACGCCCCGGGCTTTTTCTGGTGCGCGGGGCAAGGTGGCTCGGGCTTCCAGACCTCCCCTGCCCTGTCGCTGGCGGGCGAGGCGCTGTTCCTGAGATCGGACTGGCTAAAGGAACTCGAAAGCGCCGGAATCGCCCGCGAAACCTTCAGCCCCGCGCGCCTTGGAGCCTGACCCTAGCGCATCAGCACCAGCTCCTCGGCCATCGTCGGGTGGATCGCGGTGGTGGCGTCAAAATCGGCCTTGGTCAGTCCGGCCTTCACCGCGATCGCGGCAGCCTGGAGCATTTCCGGCGCATCGGGGGCGATCATGTGGATGCCCACGATCCGTTCGTTGTCGCCTTCGCAGATCATCTTGAACAGGCTGCGTTCGTTGCGACCGGCAAGGACGTTCTTCATCGGGCGGAAATCGGACTGGTAGACGCGGACGGAGCCGAGCCGGTTCTTCGCCTCGCCTTCAGTCATCCCGACCGATGCGATCGGAGGATGGCTGAACACCGCGCTGGGGATGCAGGAATGGTCGACCCCGTAAGGTTCGCCCTCGCCGAACACGCTGTCGGCAAAGGCCTGACCATGGCGAATCGCCACCGGGGTCAGTTGCACCCTGTCGGTCACGTCGCCCACGGCATAGATGTAATCGACATTGGTCTGGCTGAATTCATCGACCTTGATCTCGCCCCGGTCACCCAGTTCGACCCCGACCGTTTCGAGCCCCAACCCCTTGGTATTGGGCACGCGGCCAATCGCGAGCATCACCAGATCGACGATCTCCTCTTCGCTATCGGTCAGCTTGACGTGAAAACCACCATCATCGCAGGGGCGAATATATTCGAACTCGGTGTTGAACTTGAACTGGATGCCCTTGGTCGTGCTGATCTGCAGCAGCCGGTCGCGCACGGCTTCATCATAGCCGCGCAGCAGCCTGTCGCCGCGATTGACGAGAGTGACCTTGCACCCGAATTCATTGAAAATCCCGGCAAATTCATTGGCGATGTAACCGCCGCCGGCAATGATGATCTTTTTCGGCAGGGACGGAAGGTGAAACGCCTCGTTCGACGTGATCGCGTGTTCTGCGCCCTCGAAGTCGGGGATGCGGGGATGCGCGCCGGTTGCGACAAGGATATATTTCGCAGTCACCACCTTGCCGCTGTCGAGCGTGATTTCATGGTCGCCGGTGATCCGGGCGCGCTCGTGAATCAGGGTGACGCCGTGGCGTTCGAGCGTTTCGGTGTAAGCGTCTTCGAGCCGATCGACATCCGCCAGCACGTTGTCGCGCAGGGTCGGCCAATCGAATCTTTTGCCTTCGATCTCCCAGCCGAACTTACGGCAATCCTCAAGGTCTTCGGCGAAATGCGCGCCATAGACGAGCATCTTCTTGGGCACGCAGCCGCGGATCACGCAGGTCCCGCCGATGCGATGCTCCTCCGCCGCTGCCACTTTGGCGCCGTGGGCAGCGGCGACCCGGCTCGCGCGGGTGCCGCCCGAGCCGATGCCGATGGAAAAGAGATCGTAATCGTATTCGCGGTTGGCCATGCGCCTGCTCCTGAAATCAGTCCGAGGCGCGCTATGGCGATTTCAGCGACGCTTGCCAACCGCGAGCGATGAGAGCCCTGGATCAGCCCTGAGCGCGGTTGCCCCCGCCCGAGCTGCGACGCCGGTTGCCGCCGCCGCGCCGCTTTGCACCCGGCTGCGCCGGACGCCCCTTGCGCGAGGGATGCTTCTGCTTGGGCTTGTCGCGCTGCGCTTCACCTTCCTTGGCGGGTTTGCGATTGCCCATCGGCCTTGGGCGAACCGGCTTTGCCGATACCCGCGTCGCCCCGCGCGGCGCAGGCTTTGTCGGACCGACACCTTCGACCACGGCACGGAAGTTTTCCGGCAGGTCGAGCCTTTCGAGCTTGGCATCGGTGAGTTTCTGGATGTCCTTGAGATATGCGCGCTCGTCCTCGGCACAGAATGCGATCGCGATCCCGTCACGACCCGCACGCGCGGTGCGGCCGATCCGGTGGACATATTGTTCGGGAACGTTGGGCAGTTCGTAATTGATCACGTGGCTGACCCCGGGAATATCGATCCCGCGCGCGGCGACATCGGTCGCCACCAGGATCGGAGTCGATCCGCGACGGAACTCGTCAAGCGCACGCTGGCGCTGGGGCTGGCTCTTGTTGCCGTGGATCGCGTTTGCCGGAATGCCGTCCTGGGCAA
>JBFHIF010000305.1:0-2611 GCA_041596595.1 Erythrobacter sp.
CTCGCTTTTGCAAGACAACCCGCAAAGGGTCGGCACCACGAACGTTCGAACCAGGATGGGAGAGCAGGTTGCGCCAATTGCAGGGAATGGATTCCTCGTTCGTCGCGCTGGAATCGCCGAATTCGCCGATGCATATCGGCAGTGTCCTGATCTACAATCCCGAAACGGCGCCGGACGGTTTCGTCCGATTCAAGGATATCCTGGCTTTCATGGAAAGCCGGATGCGATTGTCGAAAACGATGCGCCAGCGGCTCGTGCGCGTCCCCTTCGATCTCGATTATCCCTACTGGGTCGAGGATCCCGATTTCGATCTCGAATATCATGTCCGCCACGTCGCGCTGCCCAAGCCGGGGGACTGGCGCCAGCTTTGCATCCTCGCCGCGCGGATCCATGCCCGCCCGCTCGACCTCACTCGCCCCCCTTGGGAATTCACCGTGGTCGAAGGGCTCGACGAGGTTCGCAACTATCCCAAAGGGTGCTTTGCGTTTATCACCAAAGTCCACCACGCGGCGATCGACGGCATGAGCGGGATCGACCTGATGGAAGCGATGCACACGCTCACGCCATCGACCGCCCCGCCCGAGAAACCCGATGACTGGAGGCCCGAAAAGGTCCCCGGCCCGGTCGAACTGCTCGGCAAGTCCTACATGAACGCGCTGCTCAATCCGCTGAAGCAGGCCCAGGTCGCAGCGCAGGCCGTTCCGGGGATTGCCAGCGCTATCAAGGGACTGATTTCAAAGGATTTCAAACTCACCAGCGATTACGTGCCGCCCCGCACCCGGTTGAATCGCACGATCTCTTCGCACCGGGTGGTCGAGGGGCGCAGTTTCTCTCTCGACGAATTCAAGTCGATCCGGGCGCTCGTTCCCGGCGCGAAAGTCAACGATGTCGCGCTCGCGGTGATCGGCGGCGCGCTTCACAAATATCTCTCTTCCAAGGACGACCTGCCCAAGACCACGCTGACCGCAATGGCCCCGATCTCGGTCCGTTCGAGCCAGGAAAAAGGCGACATGGGCAATCAGGTCGCAGCGATGATCGCCCCCTTGGGAACTCATATCGCCGACCCCGCCGAACGGCTGAGCTACGTCCACGACAAGACCAGCAATTCCAAGGCGATGACCAATGCGATGGGGGCCCGGCACATGACCGAGGTCAGCAAGGTCAACCCGCTGTTCTACATGGCTCTCGGCGCGCAATTGTTTAGCCGGGTCGGCCTCGCGCACAAATATGCGATGCCCTACAATACCGTGGTCACCAACGTGCCCGGGCCGCCGGTCCATATCTATTCGGCGGGTGCCCGGCTCGAGAGCATGGCATTGTCGCTGATCTGCCTCACCGACGGGCTGGGTCTGGCCCACGTGGTGCAAAGCTATGTCGATGAAGCCTATATAAGCTTCACCGCGTGTCGGAACATTGTGCCCGATCCCGAATTTTATTCGCAATGTCTGCAGGACAGCTTCGACGAAATGCTGGCTGCTGCGCGCGGGGCGACGTCCGCACCCGCAGAGAAGAAAAAGACATCCAGCCCGCGCAAGAAAACCGCGGCGAAGAAAACCACCGGCAAGAAGAAGCCCGCACCCAAACAGACCGGTCGCAAACGCAAGGAAAACACCTGATGGCAAGCATCGCCTCCCCTGCCCCCGGCGCTATCCAGCGCGATGCCAGGCCGCCCAGCCGGATCTGGACTCTCGCGGAAGGCCGCGCGCTGTTCGAACTCGGCGCGTTCCTAGCCTCGACTCCGCTGTTTTCGCTATTGCCCAAGGGCGATGGCCATGCCGTGTTGACGCTGCCGGGCTTCATGGCAACCAACGGTTCGACCGTCCCGATGCGTCGCTTGCTCTCGCGGCTCGGCTATGACGCGCATGGATGGAATGCGGGGCGCAATATCCGCGTCGACGAGCCGCTCATCGGCCAGCTCGAGGACCAGTTGACCGGGTTGCATCGCACCACGGGACGAAAAGTCTCTCTTGTAGGCTGGAGCCTCGGAGGGGTGCTGGCGCGGGAAATTGCCAAGATGCATCCCGACAAGGTGCGTCTGGTGGTCAGCCTCGGCAGTCCGATTTCGGGCGATCGCGGGCACACCAATGCGGCCCGACTGTTCAAGCTGTTCAACGGTGACGAGCCCGAACAGCTGCGCGGTGGTCGGTTTGCCGGGCTAGACCGCGCGCCGCCCGTTCCCTCGACCTCGATCTTCAGCCGCACCGATGGTGTCGTCCACTGGCACGGCAGCGTCCAGCATCCCGAAAACGCGCACGACGCGCATCCGTGCGAGAATATCGAGGTCTATGCCAGCCATTGCGGCCTCGGCGTCAATCCGAGCGTGATGGTCGCCCTCGCCGACCGGCTTTCCCAGCCCGAAGACGAATGGTCACCGTTCCGGCCCAAGCCGCATCAGCGCCTGCTCTTCCCCGAGGTCAAGCTGCACTAGAACAGCTTGCGCAGTTCGATCCCGAGGTAACGCCCCGTCGGATCGATCAGGAACGGCTGGTAGTTGACGGGAATTTGCCCGTTGGCGTCGGTGACCTTGCGGCGTGAATCGAAGATGTTGTCCGCGCGAAGGCTGACCCGCAAGCGCTTGAGGAAGCCGTCCTCGCGCCCCAGCAATTCACCC
>JBFHIF010000306.1:0-2578 GCA_041596595.1 Erythrobacter sp.
CGACGATGTTCCTTCGCGATCCGGCCGGCAACGCGCTTGAGTTCAAGGCATTCGCCGATCCCGGGCAGCTTTTCGCGACCTAGGGCTGGGCTTGCTCAATCGAGCGTGAAGCCGACGCGCAAATGGACCTGGAAATGCGCCACCGCGCCATCGGTGATGTGACCGCGTGTTTCGACCACTTCGAACCAGCCGAGTTTGTGAATCGTCTCGCTTGATTTCGCGATCGCGCCGCGGATCGCATCCTCGATGGATTCGGTCGAACTGCCGACGATCTCGATGATCTTGTAGGTATGATCGGACATGGGGGCTCTCCTGGGTTTGTCGCCAAACCGGCAGCCTACCACATTGTCCGCGCCGAGCGCTGCTCTATTGCTTCGCGAACCATTCCTCGCCGAGCGCATCGGCGACCACTGCCGCGCGCAAGGCATCGATACCCATGCCCTTCTCGCTGCTGGTCATGTGCAATTCGGGGTGCGCGGCGGGGTGCTTGCGCGCTTCTTCGGCGACCTTGCCCGCCACCTGTTCAAGTTCGGAAGCCTTGATCTTGTCGGTCTTGGTGAGGACAATCCGATACCCCACGGCGGCCTCGTCGAGCATCTTCATCATGTCGCGATCGACATCCTTGAGTCCGTGACGGCTGTCGATCAGCACGAGGTTGCGGGCCAGCACCTGGCGACCACGCAGATAGGTCTTCACCAGGTTCTTCCAGCGCTCGACGACCTTGACCGGGGCCTTGGCAAATCCATAGCCGGGCATGTCTACCAGCCGGAATTGCAGTGGGTCGCCGACATCGAAGAAATTGAGCTCCTGGGTCCGGCCCGGCGTGACCGAGGCGCGGGCAATCGCCTTGCGCCCGGTAAGCGCATTGAGAAGCGACGACTTGCCGACATTGCTGCGTCCGCAAAACGCGATTTCCGGCACTGCCGGGTCGGGCAGGAATTTCAGCTGCGGCGCGGACAGCAGGAAGTCGACGCGCCCGGAAACCAGGCGCGCAGCGACTTTTTCGCGCCGCGACTGTTCGCGTTCCTGTTCGGGGGTCACGCCTTTTCCTTCGCCTTGCCGTCGCGCTTGTGTTTCCTTGCCATCTCAGCCTTGTCCTTCTCCGCCTGCGCGCGCAATTGCGGGTGCCGCGAATAGAGATAGGTCTGCTGCGCGAGGGTCAGGATGTTCGAGGTCACCCAGTAGAGCAGCAATCCGGCGGCGAACGGCGCCATCACGAACATCAGGATCCACGGCATCAGGTTGAATATCTGCTGCTGCATCGGGTCCATCGCGGAAGGGTTGAGCCTGAAGGTCAGCCACATCGTGACGCCGAGAAGCACGGCAAGCACGCCGATGCCGAGGAAACCGGGAACGTCGAACGGCAGAAGGCCGAAGAGATTGAGAATGGTCCACGGGTCGGGGGCGGAAAGATCCCTGATCCAGAAATCGATGAACGGCTCGTGCCGCATCTCGATCGAAAGGATCAGAACCTTGTAGAGCGCGAAGAAGATCGGGATCTGGATCAGGATCGGGAGACAGCCGGCGAGCGGGTTGACCCCCTCATCCTTGTAGAGCTTCATGATCTCCTGCTGCTGCTTCTGCTTGTCGTCCTTGTAGCGCTCCTGGATCGCTTTCATCTTGGGCTGGACGGCCTTCATCCCCGCCATCGACGTGAACTGTTTCTGCGCAATCGGGAACATGAGGCCACGAATGATCACGGTCAGCAGGATGATCGCGATGCCGAAATTGCCTGCAAGGCTGTTGAGCTGGCGCAGCAGCCACAGCATCGGCTTTTCGAACCATTCGAACCAGCCCCAGCTGATCGCCTTGCCGAAATAGGTGATCCCGCTGTCTTCGTAAGCATCGAGGACGGTGCTTTCCTTCGCTCCTGCGAACAGGCGGGTGGTCTGGGTGAGAGTATCACCGGCGGGCACCGTCCTGGCGTCGTAGATCAGGTCGGTGCGATATACGTCATCGCCAAGAGCGCGGAAGCCTGCGGCATCGACATCGCCCGCACCGGGGACGAGAGCCGAATGCCAATAGCGATCGGTAAAGCCGAGCCAGGCAGCATTGCCGGCGGGACTATCCTTGCCGAGCTCGGCCAGTTCTTCGTAGTCATTGGGGTCATGGAGAGTCCCGCCAAACACGCCGATCGGGCCGGAGTGGACGATGAATTCATCCTTGGTGGCATTGACGCCGGGAATGGCTCGGCGCTTGATAAGCGCGAACGGCTGAACGATCGCGGCATTGTCGGCCGCGTTCAGCACGCGCTGCTCGGCGGTGATCATGTAGTTGCGGTCGATGCTCAGCGCGATTTCGTAGGTTCGGCCGCTTTCGTCCGTCCGGCTCAGGGTGACCGGGCTACCCGGAGCGAGCCGCTTGCCATCGGCCTCCCAGACCAGGTCGCTCGACATCCGCTGTCCACCCACAACGAACCCGAATTCTGCGAAGTAGGCATCGTCGGTTCGGTCGGGGGCAAACAGACGGACCGGGCCGCTGTCCTTGTCCACGCTCTGGCGGTAATCCTTGAGCACGATATCGTCGATCCGAGCGCCGGTGAGATTGATCGAACCGGCAAGGCGCGGGGTCTCGATCA
>JBFHIF010000307.1:0-2567 GCA_041596595.1 Erythrobacter sp.
CCTGCTACTTCCGGCGGATTCCGGTCGGCCATGTCGAGGCGGGTCTGCGCTCGGGCGACATCTACGCCCCCTGGCCCGAGGAGGTGAACCGCAGGGTCACCGGGGTCGTGGCCGATCTGCATTTCGCTCCAACCGAAAGGGCCGCGGCCTCGCTCCGCGCAGAGAATGTCCCCGAGGACGCGGTCCACGTCACCGGCAACACGGTGATCGACGCGCTTCGCATCGTGCAAGCGAAACTGCACGAAGATCCCTCGCTCGCGTCGTCTCTCGCGCCCCTCAAGCAGCGCTTCGAGGGCAGACGGATCGTCGCTGTCACCGCTCATCGCCGCGAAAACTTCGGCGAAGGCATGCGTCAGATCGCCTTGGCGCTCCGCGAGCTTGCGGGCCGAAAGGACGTGGCCATCATCTTTCCGGTCCATCCCAACCCCAATGTCCGCGGGGTCATGCAGACGATCCTTGGCGACATCCCCGATATCGCGCTGATCGATCCGCTCGATTATCTCGGCTTTGTCGCGATGATGGATGCAAGTGACCTCGTCCTGACCGATTCAGGCGGGATCCAGGAGGAAGCCCCTAGCCTTGGAAAACCGGTGCTGGTGATGCGCGACACCACCGAGAGACCTGAAGGCGTGGCTGCGGGCACTGCCAGGCTCGTCGGCGCCGATAGCCGCGCAATAGTCCGCGAGGTCTGTCGTCTGCTTGACGATCAGCGCGCCTACGATGCGATGGCCAGGGCTCACAATCCGTATGGCGACGGCCGGGCGAGCAACAGGATCGCGGACGCACTGATAGAGGTTCACCAGCCTCCGCTTGAGCTTCGCGTGTCGAACGATAGCTAACTCCGCGCTTTCAGGCCCCGTTGTTCCCGGCCTTGGCGGTCGACCGTGCCAATAGTGGGCGCCACCATTTCTCGTTGGCGAGATACCAGACCACCGTCTGGCGAAGCCCTTCATCGAAGCTGAAGCGCGGCACGAAGCCGAGTTCCTCGCGGGCCCTGGTTTCGTCTATCGCGTAGCGGCGGTCGTGTCCCGCCCTGTCAACCACGAAGGATTTCAGGATTTCGGTCTTGTTTCCTTTCGCGGCGGGGGCATCGGGGAAGCGTTCGGCGAGACCATCTATCGTCTCGAAAGCATGGTCGACCTCGCGGCAGATCGCCTCGATCACCTCCATGTTAGCGAGCTCGGCCCCGCCGCCGATATTGTAGGTCTGGCCGGGCTGCCCGCGCTCGAGACAGGCCTCGATTCCGCGGCAATGATCCTCGACATGCAGCCAGTCGCGCACGTTCAGCCCATCACCGTAGATTGGCAAGGGCTTGCCGAACAGCGCGTTGAGCAGGAACAGCGGTACGAGCTTTTCAGGATACTGGTACGGACCGTAATTGTTCGAGCAATTGCTCGTCGTGACGCACAGCCCGAAGGTGTGATGGTAGGCTCTCACGAGGTGATCCGAAGCGGCCTTCGATGCCGAGTAGGGCGAATTCGGTTGATAGGGCGTGGTCTCGGTGAAGGCCGGGTCTTCGGGGCCCAGCGACCCGTAAACCTCGTCGGTGGAGATGTGATGGAACCGGTGTTCCTTGCCATCGCCTGCGAGCCATACCGCGCGGGCCGCCGTGAGGAGGCTATGGGTACCGACGATGTTCGTGTCGATGAAGGCCTCGGGCCCCGAGATCGAACGGTCGACATGGCTTTCGGCAGCAAAGTGGACGATCGTCGTGATCTCGCGTTCGCGAAGGAGCTTTTCGACCAGCTCGGTGTCGCGGATGTCCCCCACCACGAGTTCGCAGTTCGCGGCGCCCTCGAGAGTCGCGCGGTGGCCCGCATAGGTCAACGCATCGAGCACGACGACAGGCTCACCGGGACGCACCCTGCCCCAGTAGTGGACAAAATTGCCTCCGATGAAACCGGCTCCGCCGGTGACGAGCAGGTTAGCCAATCGCCGTTTCCTTTTCGAGCATGAGACGAAGGTGGGATCGCCAATGGACAGGCGCGGTTCCGAGTGCGGCGTGGGTGGCGCTGCAATCGAGCACCGAGAAGCGCGGGCGCACGGCTGCCGTGGGATATTGGTCGCTGGTTATCGGTAGGATCGTCGGAACCTGATCGAGCAGGCCAGACGCAAGGGCCTCCTCGCCAATCGCGACCGCGAAATCGTACCAGCTGGCCACGCCGGCATCGCTGTAGTGGAAGGTTCCCTTCTGATCGGACTCGATGAGCCCCCACAGGACCCGGGCAAGGGCGCTCGCCCAGGTCGGCGATCCGACCTGGTCTGCCACGACCCGCAATTCCTCGCGCTCGCGCATCAAGCCGATCATCGTGCGAACGAAGTTCGCTCCCCGTGCCTCGTAAAGCCAGGACGTGCGCACAAGCAGATCTTCGGGACGCAATTCATCTTCGCCCATCGCCTTGGTCGCTCCATAGACCGACAAGGGCTTGCGCAAGTCTTCGGGGCGGTAGGCCCGTGGGGATCGGCCATCGAACACGAAATCGGTCGACCCGTGAACCAGTTTCGCGCCGATTTCGTTCACGGCAGCGACCATGGTCGCAACCGCGTCTGCGTTGATTGCACGCGCG
>JBFHIF010000308.1:0-2564 GCA_041596595.1 Erythrobacter sp.
GTTCGATGGGTCTTCGACGCTCGCATTGCTCGAAAGCGTGATTGCCGACCCCCAATTCGGCAATGTTGCCGCAGTTTCGAGCTTCGGCGCGGAAAGCGCCGTGCTGCTTCACCTGATCGCCGAGGTCGATCGGTCAGTGTCGGTCCTGTTCCTCGCTACCGGCAAGCATTTTGCCGAGACACTGGAATATCGCGACGCGCTGGCCAAGCGGCTCGGCCTGACCGATCTGCGCGCGCTCTCGCCGTCCGCCAGCGACCTGGCCGAGAAGGATGAAAGCGGGCTGAGATGGTCCTACGATCCGGACGGGTGCTGCGAAATCCGCAAGGTCAGGCCTCTGGCAAGGGCGTTGTCGCAATTCGACGCGAGCTTTACCGGGCGCAAGGCGTTCCAGTCCTCCACCCGCGCCGCGCTGCCGCGCTTCGAGCTGGACAATTCGGACGCGGCCGGACGGCTCAAGATCAATCCGCTGATCGACTGGAATGCCGGACAGATCGCCGCCTATTTCGAGGCGCACAACCTGCCGCGGCACCCGCTGGTGGCACGCGGCTATCCCTCGATCGGATGCGAGCCGTGCACTCATGCAGTCGCTGAAGGCGAAGATCTGCGCTCGGGCCGGTGGAAGGGCTGGGACAAGACCGAATGCGGCATCCACAAGCCGGGCGAGGAACCGTTCCTCTAGCCTAGCTCGGGATCGAATGCGGTTTCTGTTCCTCATCCCGGAAATCAGGATGACCCGTATATCGATGGGCGCGGGCCGACACTCGCGAAGCGGTTGCCGGCCCAATCGACCAGTGCTTAGCTCTCTACCCGTTCGACCGTGTAGGTGTTGCCTTCGGGGTCGGTCGCGGTCCAGACACCGTTCTCGTCGATGGTCTCTGTGTAGCAGGTTTCCTCGGCGCCTTCGGCGTCAGGAGTCGCGCAATAGGTGTCGGGCGTATTCTGGGTCCAGCGGCCGGTCTGGGTAGTCCCATCGGCGGAGGTGCTGGTGAACGTGCCGTCGGCACTGACCACCTCGGTCGTGGTTTGTCCGTCGGGACCGGTGACGCGATAGGTGCCGGGAATCGGCTTGCCGTCAATGCCCATCACTTCGGTTTCGGCTTCGACTTCTGCCTGTGGTTCCTCCACCGTCTCGGTTTCGGTCGGCCCGCAAGCGGCAAGCCCCGCAGCAGCTGCGAATAGAATAATGGTCCTCATTTCGGAATTCCCCCGTGTCAGCTTTGACGGCAGCGGTTCCTGCCTCGATGACGCGATCCCGGCGCAGGACAATACGCTAAAGCGGGGAAAAATCCAGTTGCTCGCTCACCGCGAAAAGCCGCCTCACAGCCAGCCCTGCTCGCGATACCAGGCAGCCGTTTGCTTTAGCCCTTCCTCGCCCGACCATATCGCCTGCCAAAGCGAGATCGGGGGGGCCTTCTTGGGATCGCACACCCAGTCGGGGTGGAGCATGTAGCCGACCCGGTCCTCGGTCAGCTTGGCACCTGCCCCGCGCAGCGCCCGGTCGACCTTTGCCGCGAACCGCATCACGCTCGCCGGAAGCTTGACCGCGACAGCGTTCTCCCGGCCCACCGCGTCCCCGATCAGCGTTGCCAACTCGGAATGTTCGTAGCCAAAGGGATTGTCGTCCCACGGCTCGTAAGTCGCCCCGCGCGCGGCCTCGTTACCCTCGCCCAGCGCGACCAGCAGCCGGGCAAGGTCCTCGACATGGATCAGCGAAGTCCGCCCTTGCGGCGGGACCGGAACCAGGCCCCATTTCGCCGCGCGGAACAATTCGAACATCTCGGTATCGCGCGGCCCATAAACAGCGGGCGGGCGCACGATCGTCCAATCGAGCGCGCTGGCCCTGACAAGATCCTCTGCCCGCGCCTTCGATGCACCATAAGCCGACAGCTGCGGCTCGCGCGCCGAGAGCGAGGATACGAGCACCAGCCGCGCCGCGCCGCAGCGATTCATCGCTTCGATCACGTTCGCGGTGCCGGTGACATTGGCGCGTTCGAACCGGGCCGGGTCGGGCGTGTTCGTCAGCCCTGCAACATGGATGACGCAATCGGTGCCTTCGGTGAGCCGCAGGAGCGCGGGCTCGTCGGCGAGATCGCCGCGGATCCACTCCACCCGGTCGCGCGGAGGCTGGTCGCGGCGGGTGAGTGCGCGGACGTGATGCCCCTTCTGCACGGCGGCATCGAGAGTGGCGCTGCCGACGAAGCCGGTCGCCCCGGTGAGCGCGATCTTCACGATCGCACCATGTGGTCGCGGTGCACCACCGCTGCACGCGGGGCATAGCCCAGCCGCGCTTCCTGGTCGCCCTGCCTCAGCCCGATGATCGCACGGCATTCGGCAGCCGAATATTCGACCAGCCCCTGGCCCAGCCTTTCGCCTTTCGGCCCGTGCAGGCTGACGAGAGCGCCGCGCTGGAAATTCCCTTCGACATCGGTCAGTCCCACCGCCAGCAGGCTGCCCCCTTCGCCGAGCGCCGCAACGCAGCCGGCATCGACTGTCAGCACCCCTTCGGGTGCCAGCCGACCGCCGAGCCAGCTTTTGCGCGCGCTATCGGCGCGAACCGGGACAAA
>JBFHIF010000309.1:0-2560 GCA_041596595.1 Erythrobacter sp.
ATCTCTTGTCTAGGAGGAGCCCGCTTCAGCCCGGGATCACGGCCTGTGCGAACTGGCCGTCGCCTTCGGGCGCGGCGATGATGTCGCGAGTGACGCGGCCCTTGGAGACGGTGTTGGTCCCCGGGTCACCGACCTGCGAGCGGATCCCCGGATCGGCAGCGCCGGCGCGGTTGATCGCGCTCGATTCGATCTGGCTGCGCGGCGCTGGGCCACCGAAGAGCGCTTCGAGCGCCTGTTCCGCAGCAGTGCCTTCGGCCGGACGCGGCGAACCGGGTGCGGGCGGGGTGAGGCTGAAATCGGGCGGAACCACCAGCGGCGCCTGACGCTGCACGGCGAATTCATCAGGCCGGTCGCGGTTGAAGATTCCGCCGCTTCCGCACGCGGCAAGCATGGCGCTGCCGGCGGTGAGCAGGATGGCGGTGGTAAGATTGCGCATTGTTTCAGTCTCCGAAGGACGTCAGGCGGCTTTCGCCGCATCCGAATTTTCTTCCTCATCGCGCAGGAACAGGCTGCGCGCAAGGATGATGACGACGCCGATGGTGATCGCGGCGTCGGCGAGGTTGAATATCATGAAGGGGCGGAACGTGCCGATGTGAAAGTCGGCGAAATCGAGCACGTAGCCCATCGTGAACCGGTCGCGGATATTGCCCAGCGCACCGCCCAGGATCAGGGCCAGCCCCAGGATGTCGCCCATCCGGCGCTCGCGCAGCATCCAGACCAGCACGACCACGGCGATCAGTGCGGTCAGGGCAACCAGCGCCCAGCGCATTTCCATGCTGGTTGCCTGGAACATGCCGAGCGAGATCCCACGATTGTGCACTCTGGTGAGATCGAAGAACGGGAGCAGGTCCATCCGGTCGCCTTCCTGGACCAGCCCGAGCGGGCCATCGACCCACCACTTGGTGACCTGATCGGCGATGAAGATCATCGCGGCAATCGCCAGCCCGATCAGCCGGTAACGCGTGAACACCCCGCTCACGACGCAACCCCCATCTCGCTCACGACTTCGTCGCAGCGAGCGCACAGCGCGCCGTCTTCGGGCACGTCGGGCAGCAGCCGCCAGCAGCGGCCGCACTTGGCATCGTTGGACTTGGTGACGGTCACGCTGTCGCCCTGCCCGCGGGTGACTGTCCCGGTGATGAACAATTCGGCGAGTTGCGCATCGCTGACCCCTTCGGGGACCGCGCTGGCGGGCACGGTGACGCTTGCCTCGTTGCTCGACCGGATCACCTTGTCGCGGCGCAAAGGCTCGATCGCTTCGGTCACGCGTTCGCGAAGCGCCCGCAGCTTGGCCCATTTTTCCCGGTCGGCTGGCACGGTGGGGACGCTCGGCCATTCGAGCAGGTGGACGCTTCCGCCCTGTTGGTCGTCCTCGGGATAGCGGGTCTTCCACACTTCCTCGCACGTAAAGACCAGCACCGGCGCAGCATAGCGAACCAGCGCGTGGAACAGCAGGTCGAGCACCGTGCGATAGGCGTTGCGCGCGGTGCTTCCCGGACCGTCGCAATAGAGCGTGTCCTTGCGGATATCGAAGAAGAAGGCCGAGAGGTCCTCGTTGCAGAAATCGACCAGCAGGCGGGTGTAGGTGTTGAAGTCGTAATCCTCGACCGCTTGCCTGAGCTTGCCGTCGAGATCGCTCAGCAGCGCCATGACGTAGAGTTCGAGTTCGGGCACCTCGCCAAGATCGCTCATGTCGCCGACGAACCCGTCGAGCGCGCCGAGCAGGTAGCGGAAGGTGTTGCGCAGGCGGCGATACTGGTCGCCTACGCCCTTGAGGATCTCGTCCCCGATCCGGTGGTCTTCGGTGAAATCGACGCTGAGCGCCCACAGCCGGATGATATCCGCGCCGTATTGCTCCATCACCTTCAAAGGATCGATCGTGTTGCCGAGGCTCTTCGACATCTTCTTGCCCTTGGCATCCATCGTGAAGCCGTGGGTGAGGACCTGGTCGTAGGGCGCGCGGCCGCGCGTGGCGCAGCTTTCGAGCAGGGAGGACTGGAACCAGCCGCGATGCTGGTCACTGCCTTCGAGGTAGAGATTGGCGGGCCATTTGAGATCGGGCCAGCGCCCGCTTTCGAGCACGAAGGCGTGCGTGCAGCCCGAATCGAACCAGACATCGAGAATGTCGGTGACCATTTCCCAGTCATCGGGATCGTGATCGGGGCCGAGGAATTCGGCCTTGCGCGCCTCGTCCCAGGCATCGACGCCGTCACGGGTGACAGCCTCGATGATCCGGGCGTTGACGGCCCGGTCCTGCAGATAGGTGCCGTCGGGCTTTACAAACAGGGTGATCGGCACACCCCAGGCGCGCTGGCGCGACAGCACCCAGTCGGGCCGGTCCTCGATCATGCCGCGCAGGCGGTTCTGGCCCGAGGCGGGGACAAAGCGGGTGTCGTCGATGCCCTTCAAAGCACGGGTGCGCAGCGTGGTGCCATCGCCAAAATCCTTGTCCATGTGGACAAACCACTGCGGCGTGTTGCGGAAGATGATCGGCTTCTTCGAGCGCCAGGAATGCGGGTACTCATGCTTGAGCCGGCCGCGCGAGAACAGGTTGCCGGCC
>JBFHIF010000310.1:0-2556 GCA_041596595.1 Erythrobacter sp.
CGGACAGCCGGGGACGTAGATGTCGACCGGAACGATCCGATCGCAGCCGCGCACGACGCTGTAGGAATAGTGATAGTAACCGCCGCCATTGGCGCAGCTACCCATCGAAATGACGTATTTCGGGTCCGACATCTGATCGTAGACCTTGCGAAGCGCCGGAGCCATCTTGTTGCACAGGGTGCCGGCGACGATCATCAGATCCGACTGGCGCGGCGATGCACGCGGAGCGGCCCCAAACCGCTCCATGTCATAGCGCGGCATGTTGGCGTGGATCATTTCGACCGCACAGCATGCGAGACCGAAAGTCATCCACCACAGCGAACCTGTGCGCGCCCACTGGAACACGTCCTCGGTCGAGGTGACGAGGAAACCCTTGTCGTTAACCTCGGTCTGGAGCGCGTTGAAATAGTCCGCGTCGGGCTGGCGAATTTCACCGCCGCGCGCGGTTGGCATGGACGCCGCCGCTTCCGCCGCGCCGAGGGGCGCAGTGGGAGGAACAATCGTTGTCGAGGTGTTCGAGGTGCTCATTCCCAGTCCAGAGCTCCCTTCTTCCATTCATAGGCAAGGCCAACGGCAAGGATGAAAAGGAACACCATCATCCCGATCCAGCCTACCCACTGGGTTTCTCCCAGGCTCACCGCCCAGGGAAACAGAAACGCCGCTTCGAGATCGAAGATGATGAAGCTGATCGCCACCAGATAGAACCGCACATCGAACTGGCTGCGCGCATCCTCGAAGGCGGGAAAACCGCATTCATACTCCGACAGCTTCTCCGCATCGGGGTTGTGCGTGCCGGTGAAGCGCGAAGCCACCATCGGCGCGAACACGAACAGGCACGAAAGCCCGAAGGCGATCGCGATGAATATCAGTATCGGCAGATACTGGCTAAGATCGATCACGGTTATCTTACCCGCTTGGTTGGTGTCTTTGGCGAGCGTCTAGGCGTGTCGACTGCCCCGCGCAAGGGCGCGACTCAGGGAAAACCGCCTATTCGTGTCGCAGTTTTCCCGCACGCACGAGATGGTGACGCCAGGCCCACTACCTCATCATCATCGAAGCAGCCTTCTCGGTCGCCTTGCCATAAGGCGGTTTGAAACCGCCGAGCCGGGCGATGTCGATTTTTGGCTGATGATATACGGCGCGCGCATGGCTGAATTCGCGGAAGCCTTCGACCGAATGATAACTGCCCATCCCCGAGGGACCGACCCCGCCGAACGGCAGATCTTCCATCGAGACATGGAAGATCACGTCATTGGTCGTCACCCCGCCCGAGATCGTCCGGTTGAGCACTCGCTCCTGCTCGTCCTTGTCCTGGCCGAAATAGTAAAGGCCCAGCGGGCGATCGTGTTCGTTGACGTAATCAATCGCCTGATCGACAGCCTTGTAGGTCTTGACCGGCAGGACCGGGCCGAAGATCTCCTCCTGCATCGCAGCCATGTCCTCGGACACGTTACGCAGGATGGTGAGCGGCATCTTGCGCTGATTGATGTTTGTAAAATCCTCGTTCCCGGGATTGACCTCGATGACTTCGGCACCCTTGCTCCGGGCGTCCTCGACCAAGCCTTTCAGCCGTTCGAAGTGATTGTCGGACACGATCGAGGCGTAGTCGTCGTTCTCGAGCAGGGTGGGATACATCGCCGAGACCCCGTTCGACACTCCGGCGATCGCCTCTTCCTCCTTGTCATCTGGAACGAACATGTAGTCGGGCGCAAGGCAGATCTGCCCGGCATTCATCATCTTGCCTAGCGCAATCCTTTCGCCCGCTTTGGCGAAATCGGCGTCGCGCCCCATGATCACAGGCGACTTTCCGCCGAGTTCGAGCGTGACCGGCACGAGGTTTTCCGCGGCTGCCTTCATCACCCGGCGCCCGGTCGCGGTCGATCCGGTGAAAACGAGGTGATCGAATGGCAACGAGGAGAATGTCGCCGCGACTTCCGGCCCGCCGGTAACCACCGCGACCTCGTCAGCGGTGAAATATTCCTCGACCAGTTCGGCCATCAGGAGGCTGGTTCGCTCGGTGAATTCGCTCGGCTTGATCATCGCGCGATTGCCCGCCGCGAGCACCTGCATGAGTGGCGAGAAAGCAAGATTGACCGGGAAGTTCCACGGGGAAAGTATGCCGATCACGCCCTTGGGTTCATACCGAACTTCGGCCTTGGCACCGAGCAGGCCGAGCGGGAACTGGACCGGGCGTCTTTGCGTCCTTGCCCAGTTGTCCATGTGCTTGAGCGCGTGCTTGCCCGCCGACACCGTCCCGGCGATATCGGTCATCATCGATTGCTCGATCGAACGATTGCCGAAATCGGCGTTCATGGCCTTGCAGAGATTGCCCGCGTGATCCTTGAGCAGCGCCATCGCTCGCTTGATCCGATCCTTACGCATCCCCATCGATTCGGGACGCGAGGCGGTGAAGGCCCCGCGCTGTCGCCGCAGCAGGGCTTCCAGTTCAGCGCGACGATCTTCTGCCATGACAATCCCTCCGAGGAAATTCGCGTTTCAAATTGAGATCATGTTTGGGCCAAAGGCGGGTCCGTGGCAAGCAAGCGCGCCTTCTGC
>JBFHIF010000311.1:0-2548 GCA_041596595.1 Erythrobacter sp.
CCGAGACCGTTCCGATCGGCAACGGAGCCATGCCCGATCGCAGCTTCATCGAATGGGACAAGGACGATATCGAGGCGCTGGGCATCCTCAAGGTCGATGTCCTCGCTTTGGGCATGCTGACCTGTATCAAGAAGTGCCTCGATCTTCTGGAGGGACATCACGGCCGCGCACTCACGCTCGCTACCGTCCCGCGCGAGGATCCCGAAACCTACGCGATGCTTCGCAAGGGCGATTCGCTCGGCGTTTTCCAGGTCGAGAGCCGCGCACAAATGAACATGTTGCCGCGCCTTCGCCCGCGAGAGTTCTACGATCTCGTGATCCAGGTCGCGATCGTGCGTCCGGGGCCGATCCAGGGCGACATGGTCCATCCCTATCTCAAGCGCCGCCGGGGGGCGGAGCAGGTGGTGATCCCCAAGCCTTCGCCGCAGCACGGCCCGCCCGATGAACTGTCGAGCATTCTCGAGCGCACGCTGGGGGTCCCGATCTTTCAGGAGCAGGCGATGAAGATCGCGCTCGATGCGGCAAAGTTCTCCTCGACCGAGGCCAACCGGCTGAGAAAGGCGATGGCGACCTTCCGCAGCCGCGGCATGGTCGATGAGCTTCAGGACATGATGGTCGAACGCATGGTCGAGCGCGGATATGATCGCGAATTCGCGCAGCGCTGCTTCAACCAGATCAGGGGCTTCGGCGAATATGGTTTCCCCGAAAGCCACGCGGCGAGTTTTGCGCACCTGGTCTATGTCTCGAGCTGGCTCAAATGCCATTTCCCTGCTGCTTTCGGCTGCGCGCTGCTCAATTCGCAGCCGATGGGGTTTTACGCTCCCGCCCAGATCGTGCGCGATGCGCGCGAGCACGGGGTCGAGGTCTTGCCTGCCGACGTCAATTGCAGCGCCTGGGATTGCACGCTCGAGGCGACCGGCGAGGAAAGCGGGGAGACCTCGGGACGTTTCGACCGGCACATCGCGCTGCGGCTCGGCTTGCGGCAGGTGGATGGGTTCCCCGAACACGTCGCGGCACGGCTGATCGCCGAACGCGAGCAAAGTGGCCGATACCGCGACGTGGCCGAATTGCGCGAACGCGCCGGGCTTTCTCCAGCGCATATAGAACGGCTCGCCAGTGCGGATTGTTTTGGCTCGATGGACCTCACCCGGCGGCAGGCCCTGTGGGATGCCCGCAGCCTGATTGCCGCACCTGATCTCCCGCTGTTCCGCGCGGCTTCGGCGCGCGACGAGGGGGCCGAGCGCGCGGCCACGCATCTGCCGCAAATGGCGCTCTCCGAAGAAGTGGTCGCCGATTATCAGACCACGCGGCTCAGCCTCAAGGCTCACCCGATGGCCTTCCTGCGCCCAAGCCTTGCCGAGCGCGGTTTCGTGCGCGCCTGCGACCTACGGCATCGAAAGTTCCGGTCGATGGTTCAGGTGGCGGGCGTGGTGCTCATCCGTCAGCGTCCGGGCAGCGCCAAGGGGGTATGCTTCATCACGCTCGAGGACGAGACCGGGGTTATCAACCTTGTTGTCTGGCCTGACCTCAAGGAGAAGCAGCGCCAGGTGGTCATGGGGGCGCGGTTGATGGAGGTGCGCGGCCGGGTCGAATATGATGACGAGGTGATTCATGTCATCGCCCACCACATGACCGACGCCACCCACGATCTCTACTCGCTCTCCGATGACATGCTCAACGCGCCGGTCGCACGCGCCGATCACGTCAACGCGCCGCTCGCCTCGCAGGGCGGCGGAAAGCGGCCGGCCGATGCACGTGACCATTCCGCGCAGGATGACGCAGCGATCCGCCCACGTGACCTGATCGATGAACTGCCCGATGCAAGCGGGGCGCCAAAGCGCGGTCTGCGCCATGCACCCGCCACGAGATCTCACCCGCGCAATGTCCGCATCCTTCCGAATTCACGCGATTTTCACTAAGGACCGGCAATGAGAAGAAAATCGGGCGCATGGCGGATCAACCGCAGGATCGGCAGGTTCAAGGGCGACCGGCGGACGCTTGGCCTGCTTGCCCTGCTCGCGGTGATCACGGGGCTGGCGGGCTGGCTCGAGGCCCACCCCCAGCACAACCCCTGGGCACCGCTCGACCTGCGTCATCCAATCGGGATGGCGACAGCGGGCAAGGTCGCTGCTCTCAAGGACGATATCGAACAGTGCCGGGTCGTCCTAGACCGAAGCGAGGTGCCCTTTCGCGCGCTCGTGGGAACGGGGGAGGGGCCATGCGAGCGCCCGGACCGGACGAGGCTGACGGCTTATCCCTTGGCCCCCGATACCCCCTCGGTGACCTGTCCGCTCGCGGCGGCGCTCGAATTGTGGCGGTCGAAAAACGTATCCCCCGTCGCGATCGAAATTTTCGGCAGCGACCTCGCCAGGATCGAGCATCTGGGTAGCTATTCGTGTCGTCGGCTCTACGGGCGCGATGACGGACCTTGGAGCGAACATGCGAGCGCCAACGCGATCGACATCGCGGCCTTCGTGCTCGAGGACGGAACGCGCATCAGCGTGCTCGCAGACTGGAACGGCGACGAACGGCACCGACGATTTCTTCG
>JBFHIF010000312.1:0-2546 GCA_041596595.1 Erythrobacter sp.
ATCGCCATTCCACCCCTGGTCGCCGTAATTGTTGTCACCGATGAACAGGAACAGCTGCGGGTTGGCGCTCGCGATCGCGGCCCAGTGCGCCTGCGAGCGCAGCTGGTGGTTGCAACTGCCAAAGGCGAGCCGGGTGATCGCGGTATCGGGGGCGAGCGAGACATTGGGCGGCGCGACCGGCAGGTCGACGCGCGGCGCGAGCCGATCGTAATAGAGGCCGAGCAGGTCTTCGGCATAGATCGGCACGTGGCCATCTCCGTGCTTCATACCGGGCTTCATGCCGTGCATCGCGTGATGAGCGTGCGGCTTGGCCTGATCCGGCGCATCCTTGTGGCCGTCGGCTGCGACGGGGGCCGCGGCGAAAGCCAGAGCGGCGGTGGCGAGAGCGAGAACGGAGAGACGGCGCATCGGGCAGGTCCTTGTGACGGTTCGCGAAATCGCGGGCGACCCTATGCGCGCGCGTTCGGCTAGTCCACCGGGAGCTGCGCGAAATCGGTCAGCGCCGCATCGCGCAATCCGCGCCAGACATTGCGCGCCTGAACGGTCGCGGCAACATCGTGAACCCGGAGCAGGTGAACGCCCGCATCCATTCCCTTGACCGCGAGCGCGAGACTGCCGCCGAGCCGGTTGGTCGGCTCCTCCTCGTTCGATAGGGCCCCGATCATCCGCTTGCGGCTCACGCCCAGCAGGAGCGGACTGCCCAGCGCATGGAACAGCGGCAGCGCGTTGATGAGCGCAAGATTATCCGCGAGCGACTTGCCAAAACCGATCCCGGGATCGAGCACGATGTGGTCTTCGGCGACACCCGCTTCGAGCGCCCGCGCCTTCGCATCGCGCAGGAAATCGAAAACCTCGCTGACCACGTCGGCATATTGCCCGCCTTCGTGCAGGTCCTCACCCGGCCCCGGCGCGTGCATCAGCACCACCGGGCAGGCATTGTTCGCGACCAGTTCGACCATTCGCGGGTCGAACCGCAGCGCCGAAACGTCGTTGGCGATATGCGCTCCTGCGGCCAGAGCCGCCTCGAGCACGCCGGCGCGCCGTGTATCGACGCTGATCGCCGCCCCCATTGCGGCGCAATATTCGATAGCCGGGAGCACGCGCTCCTTTTCATCGCCTTCCCATGTCGCCGCGGCGTTGGGCCGGGTGCTTTCACCCCCGATATCGATGATCGCCGCGCCCGCCTCTAACATCGCCGCGGCGTGCGCGCGCCCCGCCTCGAGCCGCTCGAGAAATTCGCCGCCATCCGAAAAGCTGTCGGGCGTGACATTGAGCACGCCCATCACCTGCGGCTGATCGAGCCGGATCGTGCGCTCGCCCGCCTTCAGAGGCGCATGGATCTTGCGGAAATTGTCCCATTGCCAGTGCGCATCGCGCGCGAGATCGGGGTCGAGATCGGCCACGGCCTCATCGAACCCATCCGCCGCGAACATCGTGCGGCGAACCGCCCTGCCTTGATCCCGAACGACCAGCGCGAAACGCGAGGCATAGGCCATCGACCCGCCGAGCCGGATCGCGCCGCCCTGATCGGCCTGCGGTCCGGACACGAGCCCGATCGGGTGAATGTAGAGCCGTGCGGTCAATCCTCGTTCGCCAGCAGGTAGGTCTGCCGTGCAGCGTCGATCGGTTTGACCTCGCCTGCGTCCTCGTAATGCCAGAAGGTCCAGCCATTGCACGAAGGCGCGCCCTGGAGGTCCTTGCCGAGCCCGTGGATCGATCCGGCCTGCCCCTTGTGCTCGACCGAACCATCGGCGCGCACGGTCGCGATCCAGCGGCGCTTCTTGTCGAAGATCTCGGTTCCGGGCTTAATGTAGCCGTTCTCCACCAGCGCGCCGAACGCGACGCGCGGCGCGGTCTTTTTCGATTGCATGGTCTTGAGCGCGCTTTCATCGAGCGCGAGTTCCTTTTCGATCCGCTTCATCGCGACGCCGCGGTAGAAATCCTCGCGCTCGCAGCCGATCCATTCGCGCCCGAGACGCTTGGCGACCGCACCGGTCGTGCCGGTGCCGAAGAACGGATCGAGCACCACGTCGCCCTTTTCGGTGGTCGCCAGCAGGACGCGGTAAAGCAGACTTTCGGGCTTTTGCGTGGGATGCGCCTTCCTGCCGTTTTCCTTCAGGCGCTCGCCGCCCGAACAGATCGGCAGCACCCAGTCGCTGCGCATCTGCAACTCGTCGTTGAGCGTTTTCATCGCGCGATAGTTGAACTGATAGCGCGCCTTTTCGCCCATGCTCGCCCAGATCAGCGTCTCGTGCGCATTGGTGAAGCGGGTGCCCTTGAAATTGGGCATCGGGTTGGTCTTGCGCCACACGATGTCGTTGAGGATCCAGAAGCCGAGGTCCTGGAGGATCGCGCCGACCCGGAAGATGTTGTGATAGCTGCCGATCACCCACAGCGCACCGTCGGGCTTAAGCACGCGGCGCGCCTCGGTCAGCCAGTTGCGGGTGAAATCGTCATAGGTGCGGAAGCTCTCGAATTGGTCCCAGTGATCGTTGACCGCGTCGACTTCGCTCCCGTCGGGGCGATTGAGATCGCCGCCCAGCTGG
>JBFHIF010000313.1:0-2545 GCA_041596595.1 Erythrobacter sp.
AGTGAGCAGGCTTGATCCGCAATTCGTCTATTGCGGTGGTCCCACGATCCCGCGGCTGTCAGCGCGGCTCGGGGAAATCCGCGAGCGGCTGGACCGATGAACCGCGCAAGCCTGGTCTTTGCCGCGTTGTTGCTGGTGCTGTTCCCGTTCTCGCTTCTCGCGGGGCGGGTCTGGATCGACCCGTTCTCCGCAAGCAGCGGTGTCGAGAACGCCGCGGTAATCCTGATGGAATTGCGGCTACCGCGCGCGGTTCTCGCGGTCGCGGTCGGTGCCGGGCTGGGGGCGGCGGGTGCGGCAATGCAGGGCTATCTGCGCAATCCGCTCGCCGATCCCGGACTGTTCGGAATCGCCCCGATGGCCGCGCTGGGCGCGGTGGCGAGTTTCTGGGTCGGAGCGATGCTGCCCGCTGGACTGGCGGCGTGGAGCCTTCCCGCCTTCGCGCTCGGCGGTGCCGCTCTGGCAATGGCGATGCTTGCGGCGATTGCGGGGCGCACGCCTTCGGGTGCGGGCGGGGGTATCGCCTTGTTCACACTCGCAGGCTTGATGATCGCGAGCCTTGCGGGAGCGCTCACCGCGCTTGCCATCACGCTTGCGCCAAACCCTTTCGCCCTGTCCGAGATCGTGATGTGGCTCAACGGCGCGCTGACCGATCGATCGTGGAGCGAGGTCTGGATTGCCGCGCCGCTCGTCACGCTCGGAATTGCTATCCTCGCGCTGGCCGCGCGCTCGCTTGACGCGCTGACCCTGGGCGAGGACGCCGCACGTTCGCTGGGGGTGGAACCTGCGCGCCTCCTCGGCTTGCTGGTGGTCGGGGTCGGCCTGACGGTCGGTGCGGGAGTGGCGGTCGCGGGGATCATCGGGTTCGTCGGGCTGATCGTGCCGCATCTCGTTCGCCCTTTCACCGATCGCTTGCCGTCGAGCCTGCTGCTTCCGAGCGCTCTGGCGGGGGCCAGTCTCGTGCTGGTCGCTGACAGCCTGGTTCGCATCATGCCGCTGGTGACCGAACTCAGGCTCGGCATCGCTCTGTCGCTGATCGGTGCGCCGTTCTTCCTCTGGCTGCTGGTGCGGATGCGGAGCGAAAGACTGTGATACTCCTAGCGGATCATCTATCTCTCTTGCGCGGTGGATCGCAGGTTCTGCGCGATGTCACCGCGCAATTTGAGCCGGGCGCGATAACCGCGATCGTCGGGCCTAACGGCGCGGGCAAATCCAGCCTGCTTCTTGCCCTTGCAGGGCTTCTCGAACCGCAATCGGGCCGCGTCGCTCTCGGCGACGACGACGTGGCCTCTTTCAGTCCCCGCGAGCGGGCGCGCGCGATCGGCTATCTGCCGCAGGATGCGCGGATCGCGTGGGACGTCTCGGTAGAAAACCTCGTTGCCCTGGGTCGCCTGCCGCACCGCGACAGGGGGCATGATGCCATCGAAAGGGCTTTGGCGGCGCTCAATCTCGACACTTTGCGGCATCGCGCCGCGAGCAGGCTTTCCGGCGGTGAGCGAGCGCGGGTTCTCCTTGCGCGGGTGCTGGCGGGCGAACCGCGCTGGATTCTCGCTGACGAGCCGCTGGCTGCGCTCGATCTCGCGCACCGCGACGCGCTCATCGCCGATCTCCGGGCGCGGGCGAAGGAAGGGATGGGCGTGGTGATCGTGCTTCACGATCTGGCGATCGCGATGAACCACGCCGATCATGTTGTGGTGCTGGGCGAGGGGCGCCTGGCGTCCGAAGGTATGCCGGATGAGGCGCTCTGCGAGGATGTCGTGAGGCAGGTCTGGGGTGTCGAGGCGCGGTGGACGGGCGAAACGGGCGAACGCGCGCTGGTCACGTCGGGCCGCCCCAAATTACGGTGATTGATAAGGAAAGGACGATCGCACCCCCTGAAGGAGATGCGACCGCCCCGATTTATCTCTAGCTTCTGGTGCGACCCGAAGCGCTCTTCCCAGACCTTGCCAAGAGGACTGCCATCCTAGCCGCGTGGCTGCGCAGGGCGACTTGAGAAATCCTGTAGGCCTGCCTCCGCAAGCCGCCCCTCCGCGTCGTTCGTGCGATGCAAGAATCCAGGGTCAGGATTCGCGGGGGTCGCTGTAATCGCCTTCGGAGAAGATCTGGGTTCGCCGGTTGCTGCGATGGATAAGACCAGCGGCGACCCGATTGCCGGCGGTGGTATAATCGAGTTCCTGGGCAACGCGTTGGTAGTCACCCGAGCTCAGGGCTGCGTTGAGGCGCGGACTCTTGCTTTTCGAAACCGTGCCCGGGCCAACGTTGAAGACAAGATCGACCAGCGCGTCGAATTCATGCTGGTTGACCGGAAGGTCGCCGACCAGTTTGCGCACACTCTTCTCGGCCTTCCTGATATCCTGTTCGAGAAACTCGACCGCCTTGCGATGGCTGATCGTGTCGCCGACCCTGAGTCCGTCGCGTGGTCTCACGAGGTGGCCCACGCCGACGGTGGGATATCCCGCAACGTCACGATAGACCGAATAGCGAACGCCTTCCTCCTCGATCATCGTCTCGATGAGCTTTTCGCTCGCTTCGAGCCGCTCAGCCGGGC
>JBFHIF010000314.1:0-2543 GCA_041596595.1 Erythrobacter sp.
CGTCGTCGCCATAGGCGGGAGCGTTCCTGCGCCCGAGGACTTCGCCGACGAAAGCAAGCGCGAAGCCGTCCGCAAGAGCCTTGAATACATGGGCCTCACACCCGGCACCCGGATGACCGATATCGCGATCGAGAACGTCTTTATCGGGAGTTGCACCAACAGCCGGATCGAGGATCTGCGCGCCGCCGCGAGCGTGCTTGAAGGGCACACAAAGGCACCCAACGTGCACTGGGCGATCGTCGTCCCGGGTTCCGGGCTGGTCAAGCGCCAGGCAGAGGCAGAAGGGCTCGACCGGATCTTTCGTGATGCCGGTTTCGAATGGAGGGAGCCGGGTTGTTCCGCGTGTCTCGGCATGAACCCCGACAAGGTTCCGCCCGGTGAACGCTGTGCCTCGACTTCCAACCGCAATTTCGTCGGTCGGCAGGGACCGGGTGCGCGCACGCATCTGCTCTCGCCCGAAATGGCAGCAGCCGCCGCGATTGCGGGTCGGCTCGCCGATATCCGCGAATTCTCCTGAGACAATCTTGAAACAACGCCGGATGCGGCGCATTGGAAAGAGCATGACCAGAAAAACCATGAACAAGGCGGCTATCGGCGCCGCTGCCACGATCGGGTCCGCGGCCATCGCCGCAGCGCTGCTCTATGCGGGCAAGCGGATGAAGCAGAAAGGCAACTCGCCTACCCAGCCCGGACCGATCCCCTCGGGCGAACCGCCCGAAACCGACTGAGCCTGCGTTGTGGAGGCGATCAGGCGAGTAACCGGCCGCGCCATTCCCTACGGCGCGAAGAATGTCGATACCGATATCATCATTCCGGCGCGCTGGCTGAAGACGGTCACGCGCGAAGGGCTCGGTGAAGGCGCGTTCGAGACGGTTCGCGCATCGCCTGACAACGTGTTCGACGATCCCGCTTTCAACGGTGCGCCGATCCTGATCGCGGGCGACAATTTCGGCTGCGGCTCGAGCCGCGAACACGCGGCCTGGGCGCTGCTCGATCTCGGTATCCGCGCGATCATCGCGCCGAGCTATTCCGATATCTTCTCGGGCAATGCGGTGAAGAACGGGATCCTCCCGATCGAATTGCCGCAGGAAGCCGTTGATCGGCTGCTCGCCATCGCCCGCGACGGGGCCGAGATCACGATCGACCTCGAATCGCAGAAAGTCACCAGCGATCGCCAGGATCGCTTCGCCTTCGAGATCGACCCGTTTCGCAAGCATTGCCTGATGAACGGTCTCGACGAGATCGCTCTCACGCTCGATCGCGGCGAGGCCATCGACCGCTACGAAACCGATCGCACCGAGGCGCGGGGCTGGATGATGACGGGCACCAGGCAAATCAATGGAGAATGACACGATGAAAGCGATCCGCAGCCACGCCACCGGCGGTCCCGAGAGCCTGACACTCGACGAGATCGAGGCACCCGTGCCCGGCAAGGGAGAGGTGCTCGTCGCGGTCAAGGCCTGCGCGATCAATTATCCCGACACGCTGATCATCCGTGATCTTTACCAGTTCAAGCCCGAACGCCCGTTCTCGCCCGGAGGCGAACTCGCCGGGGTGATCGAAGCAGTGGGCGAAGGGGTCGAAGGCTTTGCGGTCGGCGACCGGGTCATGGCCGGTCTGGGTCATGGCGGACTGGCCGAGAAAGTGGTCGTTCCCGCAGGCCGGATGTTCCGGGTTCCCGACGACGTCCCGTTCGAAAAGGCCGCATCGCTGCTGATGACCTACGGGACCACGATCCACGGGCTCAAGGATCGCGGCCATCTCAACCAGGGCGACACCGTTCTGGTTCTGGGTGCGGCAGGCGGGGTCGGCCTGTCGGCGGTCGAACTGGCCAAGGCATTCGGGGCACGCGTCGTCGCGGCGGTATCAAGCGAAGCCAAGGGCACGGTCGCGCGCAAAGCGGGCGCTGACGAGGTGGTGATTTACCCGCGCGGCGAGATGGACAAGGACGCTTCGAAAGAACTGGCGGGCAAGTTCAAGGCGGCCTGCGGTCCGGGCGGCGCGAATATCGTTTATGATATCGTCGGCGGCCAGTATTCCGAGCCGGCGCTGCGCTCGATCGCGTGGGAAGGACGGTTTCTCGTGGTCGGATTCCCGGCCGGGATCGCGAAGATGCCGCTCAACCTCACCCTGCTCAAGAGCTGCGACATCTGCGGTGTGTTCTGGGGTGCGTTCACCGCGCGCGAACCGCAACGCTTCCACCAGCAGGTCGAGGAACTGTTCGGCCTCATGAAGGACGGAAAGATCGATCCGCTCGTCTCCGAGACCTTCCCGCTCGAACGCGCCAGCGAAGCCATCGCCAAGCTCGAGAACCGCGAAGCCGTGGGCAAGCTGGTGGTCACGATCGACTGAAGGAATAAGCGCCAGGAGCGGTCGTTAGGCTAAAGACCCGATTGCGGACATGACGAGAAGGGCGTTTAGCCGCCACATAACAGGTCCGTTTACGCTGATGAAGCCGGTGATATTGATAGGCCGCTGCTGCCACCGGCAGGTCGGATTATTTCGACTTATCTCTGAAGAACATCCAAACTTCCTCCGCCATC
>JBFHIF010000315.1:0-2537 GCA_041596595.1 Erythrobacter sp.
GAGGCGACCAACACGGTCACCTACGTGGTCCACGATCCCGAGACACGCGAGGCGGCCATTATCGATTCGGTTCTCGATTTCGAAGCCGCGTCGGGTCGCACCTCGAACGGGCCGGCCGATCTGGTGATCGAATATGTGCGAAAGCATGATCTCGAGGTGACCTGGATCCTCGAAACCCACGCCCATGCCGACCACATCTCGGCCGCGCCCTATCTGCAGGAACGGCTCGGCGGTAAACTCGGCATTGGCCGCGAGATCATCCGGGTGCAGGAGGTCTTCGGCAAACTGTTCAACGCCGGCACCGATTTCGAACGCGATGGATCGCAGTTCGATCACCTGTTCGAGGACGGCGAGACGATTTCGCTCGGCGCGATCAAGGGCATAACCCTTCACGTTCCAGGCCATACCCCGGCCGACATGGCATTCGTGTTTGGCGATGCCGCCTTTGTCGGCGACACCATCTTCATGCCCGATTTCGGCACAGCACGGGCCGATTTCCCCGGCGGCGATGCGGGCCAGCTCTTCCGCTCGATCCGCCGTCTGCTCTCGCTTCCCAACGATACGCGACTGTTCCTTTGCCACGATTACAAGGCCCCGGGGCGCGACGAATATGCGTGGGAAACCACCGTGAAGCAGCAGCGCGAGCAAAACGTCCATGTGCGCGACGGCGTGACCGAGGAGGAGTTCGTCGCGATGCGCACCGGACGTGACAAGGAATTGCCGATGCCCAAGCTGATCATGCCGTCGGTCCAGGTGAATATCCGCGGCGGACGGCTGCCCGATCCCGAGGATAACGGGGTGAGCTACATCAAGATTCCGGTGAACGCAGTATGACACTTTCCGCATTTCCAGACGCCGCCCCGCTCGCGGGGCTTGTCGGCGGGATCCTGATCGGGCTTGCTTCGGCCTTCATGTTGCTCGGCGCAGGGCGAATTGCCGGGGTTTCAGGCCTTGCAGCGCGGGCCTTTGGCCTCAGCGAAGGCGGGCCTCCGCGCAGCCTTGCCTGGGCTTTCGTGATCGGCCTGCCGCTGGGAGCTCTCATCGTTGCTCTCGCGCTGGGCGGGATCGAGGCCCGTTTCACCGGCTTCGTCCCGATTCTTATTGCGGGGCTGCTCGTCGGCATCGGCACACGCATCGGAAGCGGCTGCACCAGCGGCCATGGCGTGTGCGGACTGAGCCGACTGTCGCAGCGATCGATCGTGGCGACCCTCACCTTCATGGCTACTGGCATCGCCACGGTGGCTGTTATGAATGCTGTCGGGTGGGAGGTGCTGCCATGACGCGCGCGCCGCACATCGTCGCGCTCGTCGCGGGCACTACCTTTGGCGCCGGTCTTGCGATCGGCGGCATGACCAACCCTCCCCGCGTGCGCGGATTCCTCGATATTTTCGGCGACTGGGACCCGACGCTCGCCTTTGTCATGGGCGGCGCGGTCATCGTGATGGTGTTTGCCTGGCTGATCCAGCGGCGCATGACCGGCCCGGCCTTTGCCTCGGCCTTTGCCTTGCCCGACACCAGCGATCTGACACCGCGACTGGTTGGTGGATCGGCACTCTTCGGGGTCGGCTGGGGAATCGCCGGATTGTGTCCTGGCCCCGGTTTCGCCGCGCTTGCCATCGAACCCGCCAAGGCCGCAGCCTTCGTCGTGGCCATGCTCGCGGGCATGGGCATCGCCAAGCTCTTCACGTCGAACGCCTGAAGCATCGCTTGGGGAAAGCATGAACAAGGCCGGCGATATCCTTTCGCGTTATCTTCCGATCCTTGAATGGGGCCGGACCTATGACAGGTCGGTCCTCTCCAGCGATCTGATCGCTGCTGTGATCGTGACGATCATGCTGATCCCGCAAAGCCTGGCCTACGCTTTGCTCGCGGGGCTGCCGCCGATTGTCGGGCTCTACGCCTCGATCCTGCCGCTGGTGGTCTATGCCGTGTTCGGGACCAGCCGGACGCTCGCGGTAGGACCGGTGGCCGTGCTTTCGCTGCTGACCGCTTCGGCGGCCGGGGCGGTGGCGATGCCGGGCTCTGCCGAATATCTCGAAGCGGCGATTACGCTCGCGGCGTTGTCAGGTGTGATGCTCGCGGTGCTGGGGCTGTTGCGGCTCGGGTTTCTCGCCAATCTGCTCTCGCACCCGGTCATCAGCGGGTTCATCACAGCCAGCGGGATCCTGATCGCCACCAGCCAGATCAAGCACATCATCGGGGTGCGCGCGGGCGGCGACAACTGGCCCGAAATGCTCGGCTCGCTCGCCGCCGCACTGGGCAATATCAACCCCTGGACGCTGTCGATCGGTATCCCCGCGCTGATCTTCCTGTTTTGGGTGCGCAGCGGGTTCAAGACAACCTTGATGCGGCTGGGGATTGCCCCGCGTCCCGCCGACATCATCGCCAAGGCCGGCCCCGTCATCGCGGTGGTTCTCACGATCCTTGCGGCCAGCGTCTTCGATCTCGGGCAGAAGGGGGTCGATCTGGTCGGCGAAATCCCCTCGGGTCTTCCCCCATTCTCGGTGCCTTCGACCGATCTTGCGCTGATCGAGAAA
>JBFHIF010000316.1:0-2533 GCA_041596595.1 Erythrobacter sp.
AGCCGGGCGCAGGTGCTGATCCTCGAGCGGCTCGACACGCAAGCACTCGGCCAGTTGCTCGCCCGCGCCGAGCAACTCGAAGGCGCCCTGCCGCTCACCCCCGAGGCGCGCGAGGCGCTGATCGCAAGCGCCGATGGCGACGGCCGCTTCCTGCTCGGGCAGGCCGAGACGCTTTACAACGCCAACATTCTCGAGCCGCTCGATCCCGCGGCGCTGGCGAAGTTCCTCCAGCGCCGGGTCGCGGTCTACGACAAGGACCGCGATGGGCATTACAACCTGATCAGCGCGCTGCACAAAGCCTTGCGCGGCTCCGACCCGCAGGCCTCGCTCTATTACCTCGCGCGGATGCTGACCGCGGGCGAGGAGCCGCTTTACGTATTGCGTAGGCTGGTGCGGTTCGCTTCGGAAGATATCGGCCTGGCCGATCCGCAGGCGCTGACCCAGTGCCTCGCCGCCAAGGATGCCTACCAATTCCTCGGCAGCCCCGAGGGCGAGCTCGCGATCGTCCAGGCCTGCCTCTATTGCGCCACCGCTCCCAAGTCGCACGCAGCCTATGCCGCGCAAAAGGCCGCGTTCAAGGCGGCAAGGGAAACCGGCAGCCTGATGCCGCCTGCCCACATCCTCAACGCCCCGACCAAGCTGATGAAGGATATCGGTTACGGCGAAGGCTACGCCTACGATCACAACACCGACGAAGGCTTTTCGGGCGCCGATTACTGGCCCGACGGGATGGAGCCGCAGACCTTCTACAACCCGGTCGAACGCGGGTTCGAGCGCCAGGTGCGCGAACGGATCGCCTACTGGAACAAGCTGCGCGAGGAGCGATCGGCGTGAGGGAGTGGGATCACTTCGTCGCGATCGACTGGTCGGGAGCGCGCGGCGAGCGCCACAAGGGGATCGCGATCGCCATTGCCGAACGCGAGGGCGGCGCGCCGGTTCTTGTCGAACCGCCCCAACGCGGCTTCTCGCGCACCGAAGTGCTAGAAATCCTGCGCGATGAACTGCCCCCCAACAGCCTCGTCGGGCTCGATCTGGGGATCAGCCTGCCGTTCCACGATTGCGGCGCTTTCTTTCCCGGGTGGGAGAACAGCCCGAAAAGCGCCAAGCGGCTCTGGGCGCTGGTCGAGGATATCTGCGAGAACGATCCGCATCTGGGTGCCAGCAGCTTCGTCGAACATCCTGAACTGTCGCGCTATTTCCGCCACGGCAAAGGCGATGAAGGCGAACATTTCCTGCTTCCCGGCGCGGTGACCCGCGAGGGGCGCTTTCGCGTCGCGGAGATCGCGCAGAAGGGGCAGAAATGCCGTCCTGTCTCCAACTTCAACCTCGTCGGCGCAGCGCAAGTGGGCAAGTCGACACTTACCGGCATGCGATTGCTCCACCACCTGCGCGGCAACCTGCCGGTATGGCCGCTCGATCCGGTGCCAGAAAGGCGGCGGCGGCAGGGTGGCTCGATGGTGGTCGAGATCTATACCGGGCTCGCCTCGAAGGAGACCGCCGCTCTGGGAGGCCGGACCAAGCTGCTCACCTATGCCGATCTCAACTCTGCGCTTTCGGCTCTCGATTGCCCGCCGGTCGATGCCGATGGCGAGGTCGACGATCACTCCTCCGATGCGCTGCTGACAGCGGCCTGGATGCGCAAGGTCGCAGCCGAGCCCGAGCGCTGGACGCCGCGCTGCCTCACCGCCGAGATCGCCTATACCGAGGGCTGGACCTTCGGCGCGCTGTAAGCGCGCCTAGCGATAGAGCGAGGCGTCGCGTCGGTCCTTGCGATAACCGGTCGCGCGCAAATCCTCGAGCATGGCCTGACGCTTGCGCTCTTCGCGGGTCAGCGGCTTGCGCTGCGCAGGTGTCGGTTTTTCGTCGCCCTCGTCGACAAGCGCTGCGATCGTTTCCATATTGCGATCGCGAACGAGCCCCGGAATGAGCACCAGATCGGCGAGCAGCCAGGGGATCAGGACCAGCCAGCCGACCACCGACAGCGCGAGCACCAACTGCGCGATCGCCGTCCTGGTTGCCCCGGCATAGAAGCGGTGCGCGCCTAGCGCGCCGAGGAATATCCATAAGAGATAGGCGACGCCGACCGATTTCCGGTTCGCCTCGAACACCATCTGCTTTCGCGCACTGTCGTCCATTTTCGATCCCGTCCCGCACGTGACCAGGCCATGGTATCGCAGCGCGGGCCACGAAGCCAGCATCGCGCGCAGCCCATCGACGGACCGCCGCGCTCGTTCGGCGAACTTGCCACAAGCACACATTCGCCTCTTGAGAGCGCGAAAGCTTTGCCCTAACGGGACCGCTTCGCGAATGCGATCAGGGCCGGCTTAGCTCAGTTGGTAGAGCAGTTGATTTGTAATCATCAGGTCGCGGGTTCGACTCCTGCAGCCGGCACCATTTTTCACTTTATCGACATGCGCACGCAAAAAGGCCGGCCACCCGCGTAGGTGAGCGGCCCCTTTAGCTTTCGATGTGCGCGGATCAGAATGTCAGGCGCGCGGTAGCCCGTGCAGCGTGGCCCCTGTATCCGTCGTTG
>JBFHIF010000317.1:0-2527 GCA_041596595.1 Erythrobacter sp.
CATGGCGATCTGGATGCTGTTCATGCCCTGAGGATTCAGGCGTCACACTCCAAGGGGAGCGAACGGTCGAGCACCACCCGCCCCTTGGCATCGCGGATCAGGATGGTGCCGCGGTCAGGGCCGGCATCGCCAGTCCGATCCGGCGTGATCGTAAGCGAATGTGTGCGACCGTCGAATTCCGAGACGATCCCAGCGCGCAAAGGATTCGATCCCGAATGCGGCGAAAGCGTCTTTAGCTCGCCGTCGAGCATAAGGTGAGCAGCCTCGTCATGGGCGGCGATCAGGATCGCTCCCGTTTGCTCGTCCAGCACGAGGCAGACCGCGCCCGATCGCTGGATTGGTTCGAGGTCGGCAGATTTGATCGGTTGGAGCGCAATCGCCACCGCCGGGCCTTCTGCCGCCTCGTTGATCGCGGCGTAATCGACCGGCTCATCGCCTTGGATTTCCGCTTCCGCGCTACATCCCGCGACGCCCAAAGCAATCGTCGCGGCGAGCGCACGGTTCAGTGCCGACCGAACAGCTTTTCCACGTCTTCCATGCTCAGCTTCACCCATGTCGGCCTTCCGTGGTTGCACTGGCCCGATCGGGGTGTTGCTTCCATTTCGCGCAGAAGGGCATTCATCTCCGCGACCGAAAGCACCCGCCCTGCCCTCACCGATCCGTGGCAGGCCATGGTCGCGAGCACATAATCAAGCTTCTCGGAGAGCAACAGCGCGCCGCTGTCTTCGTTCCTGCCATGATGCGCAATATCGTCCGCGAGGTCGCGCAGGAGCTTGCCGGTATCAGCCCTTGAGATCGCTGCGGGCACTGCGCGAACCAGCATCGCGCCCGGACCGAAGCGCTCGATCACAAGCCCGAACCGGGCCAGACCTTCGGCCGCCTCCTCGAGCCGGTCGCAATCGGCCTCGTCCATCTCGACCACGTCGGGGACCAGAAGCGCTTGGCTGCGCCGCGCCGCCTCGCTCGCCCCGGCCGCCTTGAGCCGCTCAAGCACCAGCCTTTCATGCGCCGCGTGCTGGTCGACCAGTATCAGCCCATCCGCGCTCTCGGCCACGATATAGGTGTTGGCGACCTGCCCCCTTGCGATGCCGAGCGGATATTCCTTCGCCTCATCGGGCAGCGGGGCCGCTTCTTCCGCGCGGCCGGTGGGCAGCGCATCAGTCGCCGAGCCGCGCCAGTCGCTCCTCGGCTCGGACACGTGCGATTGTGGGCCGGTCCAATCCCTTCCCGAGAAGATCGAGGCAAGAGCGGGCGCGGCTTCGTCGCGCGCAGGTTCGGTCTGCCAGCGTTCCATCGCCTTGCGGTCGGGGCCTTGCGCGCTGCGGCGATCGCCGGTCGAAAGCGCCTGCCTCAGGCCGGATACGATGAAACCGCGCACCGCGCCCGCGTCGCGGAACCGCACCTCGGTCTTGGCCGGGTGGACGTTTACGTCAACGTCCTGCGGCGGAATATCGAGGAACAGCGCGAGCACCGCGTGGCGATCGCGGGCGAGCATATCCGAATAGGCGCCGCGCACAGCGCCGGTCAGCAGCCGGTCCCGCACGGGGCGACCATTGACGAACAGATATTGGTGATCGGCCACGCCGCGATTGTAGGTCGGCAGCCCGGCGAGCCCCGTCAGCCGCATCATCCCGTGCTCGGTTTCGCGCGACAATTCGATCTCGACCGCGTTGTCCTTGAGTTCGCGCGCGACGATCTGCGCGACCCGGTCGGGCAGCGAATCCCCCGTCTGGGTTGCCAGCGCCTTGCGCACCCGGCCTTCGGACCCGTTTTCGAGCGTGAAGGCGATTTCCGGCCGAGCCATGGCGAGCCGACGGGTGATGTCGAGGCTGGCAATATATTCGCTCCGTGCGGTGCGCAGGAACTTGCGACGCGCCGGGACCTTGGCGAACAGGTTTTCGACCCGCACCCTGGTGCCTGGTGGAAGCGCGGCCGGTCCCTGTTCGACCACCGCGCCGTGATCGACCACGATCCGCCAGCCATCATCGGCCCCGCGCACCCGGCTCTCGATCGTCAGCTTCGCGACGCTCGCGATCGAAGGCAGCGCCTCGCCGCGGAAGCCGAGAGTCTCGACCAGTTCGATCGCATCGTCGGGCATCTTCGAGGTTGCGTGCCGTTCGAGAGCGATCCCCATGTCTTCGCGGGTCATCCCGCAACCATCGTCGGTCACCTCGAACCGGGTCAGTCCGCCATCGGTCAGCACCACGGTGATTCGCGACGCACCGGCGTCGATCGCGTTCTCAAGCAGTTCCTTGAGCGCGGATGCAGGGCGTTCGACCACCTCGCCGGCTGCGATACGGTTGACCAGTTCATCGGGGAGGCGGCGAATTTTGGGCATTTGTCGCAGGCTAACGCCGATGTGCCGCAAAAACGAGGGTAACCGGGGGATTTTCCGCTTCCGATCAACAATTATTTTGGCGTTTTTGCGACGGATTCGCTACGCGCCCTTTGTTACTTACGAAACGGGTCTTATCTCTTGCGCACCACACAAGCGCAATCACACCCGCATAGCCACTGGAATAGATGA
>JBFHIF010000318.1:0-2510 GCA_041596595.1 Erythrobacter sp.
GAAAAGGGCCGCCCGGTAGGGGCGGCCCTGAACACGTTTAAGCCAATCCGAGGATTAGCTGTCTTCGTCGTTGTCGTAATATTGCGGCGCGTGCTCGCGCAGCACTTCGAGGATCTTTTCGAGCGCGGTCGCCTCGTCGGTTTCCTCCATCGCCGCGAGTTCGCGGGCAAGGCGGCTCGAAGCGGCTTCGAAGATCTGCCGTTCGGAATAGCTCTGCTCGGGCTGGTCTTCGGGGCGGAAGAGGTCACGGGTCACTTCAGCAATCAGGACGATCTCGCCCGAATTGATCTTCGCCTCGTATTCCTGCGCACGGCGCGACCACATGGTGCGCTTGACCTTGGGTTTGCCCTTGAGCGTTTCCATCGCTTCCTTGAGCGTCTTGTCGCTCGACAGCTTGCGCATGCCGATCGCTTCGACCTTGTTGGTCGGGACGCGCAGTGTCATCCGCTCCTTCTCGAAGCGCAGGACATAAAGCTCGAGCTGCATGCCCGCGATTTCTTCATTCTGCAGTTCGATCACACGGCCAACGCCATGCTTGGGGTAAACGACATAATCTCCAACGGTGAAGGCGGGAGCCTTGCTAGCCATGCGAGTTCCTTTCTCAAAAGCCGCCCTGGGGGAGGGGCAAAGCGAAAACCCGATCTTTCGGCGTCGCCGGTCACAACGTGCGAGCGGGACGTCGGTTTCTCAAACCGGATCTGCGATTGCGGGGCGAGCGGCCTTTCTGGTTACTTCAGCCTGCGTCGGGACCAGCCGGCGCGGTTGGACGATTATATAACATATTCGCAACAAAATTGCGAGTCTGATCGATTCGCCCGAAGATGCCGGGGTGTTTTGTGCTGTGGCTCATCCATTATGCCACTATGCGAGTTTGGAAAGTGCCTGTGATTCCCGTTATATATCGCCCGTCTCGCCCTTGCGTTCGCTGGCGGCAGCAAGATGCCCCCCCAGCAGCAGGACATGGGCGCTGAGAAACAGCCAGGTCAGGAACACGACAACCGCGCCAAGCGAGCCATAGGTCGCATTGTAATTGCCCAATTGCGCCGCGTAGAAGCCAAAAGCGGCGCTGGCGACGGTCCATCCGATTGCAAACAACAGGGCACCGCGCATGGTCGCACCCCAGGCGGGCGCGGGGGCATTGGGAACGATCCGGTAGGTCAGCGCGGCTGCTGCAAAGGCGAACAGGACGACGACGACGAGGCTGGCCGGACCCGCTAATGCGGCGGCTGCACCAACGAGGCCGCTCACGGCCACGGCACCCATAGTGATCGCGAGTGCGAGAAGATTGGCTTTGAGGAAACCGCGGCTCTCTTCGGCATCGAACGCGACATTGAGCGCGGTGATCACCGAACCGGCCGCCAGGCGCGCGCCGAACAGCGATAGCGCGATCGCGACGACCAGCCCCAGCCCCTTGGCTCCAGCGCGGGTTTCGACCACGGCTTCAATCTGTTCAAGAACCAGTTCGCTGGCAGAGGGGGGGAGTGTCACCGCGAGCTGCGCCGAATGGCGCGCGATCGTCTCCGGATCGACGAACAGGCCGTAGGACAGAACCATCGCCGCGACCAGCGGCAAGAAGGAGAGGAAGGCGTAGTAGGCGATCCCGGCGGCGAGCAACCCGGCATTGTTGCGCGTCGCCTGCACCCATGCGGATTTCAGCGATCGGGAAATTGGCGGCATGGTTCATTCAACCGCCAGGAATGAGCCGCGTTCCGAAACGGGCTGGCCGTTCAGTCTCCGGTGCCGGGTTCGGCGGAGAAATACTTCTCGAACTTGTTTTCCTCGTCCTTATGCTCATCGGCTTCGGGCAAGGGGTCTTTCTGGCTGGTGATATTGGGCCATTCGGCGGAGAACTTGGTGTTGAGTTCGAGCCACTTCTCGAGCCCGTCCTCGGTATCGGGCAGAATGGCCTCGGCCGGACATTCGGGCTCGCACACACCGCAATCGATGCACTCGCTGGGATTGATCACCAGCATATTCTCGCCTTCGTAGAAACAGTCGACCGGGCACACCTCGACACAGTCGGTGTACTTGCACTTGATGCAGTCTTCGGTGACGACATAGGTCATGATGAGCGAACTCTGGGAATCGGGGGTCGGTGGTGAAGCGCGCCTGCTATGGCGATTTCGCGCTTCCGGTCAAGTGCGCGCACCGCTTAGCCGCGCGGCAATTCGCGGTAACACTCGCGCGCGGCGGCAGGCGAACAGCGCCGCGAGGGTATCGCCAGCACTTCCACGACGCACACCTCATCTCCCCGGGCAAAAGTGAGGACGTCGCCAATCGCCACGTTTTCGCTCACTCTCACAACGCGTTCGCGATTTCGGCGCAGCGAGTGCTTTTCGATCATCGTGCGCGCGGCCGAACGGGTGCGGGCGAATCGAAGATAGACGAGCAGCCGGTCGATGCGGATCGTTGCGACCGGCTGGCTCATCCCCGCCTCACCGACCGAAAAGATCGGCGAGGCCATCGAATGCACCACCTGCCCGGGCCGGGCCGCTATCGTGGCCAGGACC
>JBFHIF010000319.1:0-2509 GCA_041596595.1 Erythrobacter sp.
AGAGCTGCTTTTCCAGCCGCATCCAGCTGTCGTTGACGGCTTCCCACACGTCGCTCGAGATCGAAGTGCGCGCGAGCCGGGCATTGGTGCGGACCGCGCCGAACATCTCGCGCACATTGGCGGGGTTGGCCTTCTGCCGGAGGATGAAGTTCCACGCCTGCGGACCCGAATAGGTGCCGTGCTGCGCTTCGTATGAGGGGCGCAGTCCGAACGCCTCGATCACCGAGCGCCACTCCTCCTCGGCGGTCTCGATATCGCGGGTCAGCGCCATCCGCAGGCCGGCATCGAGCAGGCGAGCGGTATTCTCCGCCCGTTCGAGGTAGCGGAACATCCAGAACAATCCGTTGGCGGTGCGTCCGAGCATGGTGGTCCTGTCTGGTCCCTTTCAGTCCTTGAGCACCCAGGTATCCTTGGTCCCGCCGCCCTGCGAGGAATTGACCACTAAAGATCCTTCATCGAGGGCAACGCGGGTCAAGCCGCCTGGCGTAATGTCGATCCCGTCGGGTGAGACGAGGACGAAGGGCCGCAGGTCGACATGGCGCGGGGCGAGCCCTTTCTTGGTGAAGATCGGGCAGGTCGAGAGCGCAAGCGTCGGCTGCGCGATGTAGTTTTCGGGCCGTTTCTCGATCTTCTTGCGAAACTCCTCGATCTCGGCCTTGGTCGATGCCGGCCCGACCAGCATCCCGTAACCGCCCGATCCGTGGACTTCCTTGACGACCAGTTCGGCAAGGTTGTCGAGCACGTAGGCGCGGCTGTCATCATCGGCACAGCGCCACGTCTCGACATTGGGCAGCAGCGGCTTCTCGCCAGTGTAGAACTCGACGATCTCGGGCATGAACGAATAGATCGCCTTGTCATCGCAGATCCCGGTGCCCGGCGCGTTGGCGATGGTGATCCCTCCGGAGCGGTAGACATCCATGATCGCCGGAACCCCGAGCACGCTGTCGGGCTGGAAGGTCAGGGGGTCGAGATAATCGTCATCGACCCGGCGATAGAGAACGTCGATCGGGCGATAGCCGGCGGTGCAGCGCATCTGCACCCTTCCGTCGAGAACCCGCAGGTCGCTGCCCTCGACCAGTTCGGCTCCCATCTGGTCGGCGAGAAAGGCGTGTTCGAAATAGGCCGAGTTGTAGATCCCCGGTGTCAGCACCGCGACGGTCGGCTTGGCGTCATCGCTGGCGTCGAAGGCGGGTGGCGCGCACGCCGCCAGGCTCCGCGCGAGCCGCCGCGGATAGTTCGAGACCTGCTCCACCGCGATCCGGCTGAACAGGTCGGGAAACATCGCCATCATCGTTTCGCGATTTTCGAGCATGTAGGAGACGCCCGACGGGGTGCGGGCGTTGTCTTCGAGGACGTAGAAATCGTCTGGCCCGGTGCGCACCAGGTCGATCCCGGTGATGTGGGTGTAGATGCCGCCGGGCGGCGTGAACCCGACCATGTTGGTGAGCCACGCCTCGTTCTGACGAAAGAGGTGCTGGGGAAGACGTCCGGCGCGGATGATCTCCTGGCGGTGATACATGTCGGCGAGAAAGGCATTGAGCGCGCGCACGCGTTGTTCGATCCCGCGGGTAAGCCGCCGCCATTCGCCTGCGGTGATGATCCGCGGCACCATGTCGAACGGGATCAGCCGTTCCTCGGCCTCGTCATCGCCATAGACGTTGAAGGTGATACCGGTGCGGCGGAAACTGGCATCGGCCTCGCGTGCCTTGCGGCGCAGCCAGCGGTTGTCCTGCTGGCCGAACCACTTGCAGTAATCTTCATAGCCAGCGCGCACGTTGCCATCGGCATCGTGCATCTCATCGAACTTGCTCGTCGATTGAGCCATTGGCCCGTCCGCCACCCCTCATGCAAAATCCGCCGGAACACCTGCCTGTCGAACACAGGCGCCGGCTGGCGTCAAATGATTGTTCAGTGATTCAAGCGTTCAGACGCGATCGAGTTCCGAAAGGACCGCCTGGATTGCCTCGGGGGCATAGGAAAATCCCATGTGTGTGCAGCGCAGGGCCACGGCGCGGTCGCGCTCGCCGGGAAAGCCTGCCGCCGCGCGGGGGTGGATCGCACCGTCATTGGGGCTCCAGAAGGCGACCGTCTCGACCGGGGGCTTGGCCGCGACATCGGCCTCGATCGGCGGGGAATCGACGCGGTGACCGGCGATGAACTGGTAGAGCCGCCAGACATTGTTCGCCCGCGGGTTGCCCGAAAAGGGTGATCCCAGCGTGATTACCTTCGATACGCAATCGGGGCGGCATTTCGCCAGTTCGCGCGCATACAGCCCGCCCAGGCTCCAGCCCAGCAACACGATCCGGCGATCGTAGCGGGCACAGACATAATCGAGCCGTCGCTGGAGTTTCTCGAACGAATCCCGTTCCGCCCCCCAGTTCCATCCCAGGCCCCACCTCTTGGTCTTGTGGCCCGCGCGCTCGATCTGTTGCGCCATGTAGCGCATCTTGCCCGGATGGGTGGCGAAACCAGGCAGAATCAGGACGATCGAGGGATTTTCGGCTTTGGC
>JBFHIF010000320.1:0-2508 GCA_041596595.1 Erythrobacter sp.
CGATAACGCTCGGTCTTGCAATGTTTGCTACCGACACGATGGCGGCCGACAAGGAAAAGCCGGTCAAGCGGGACTATTCACGGGTCATGGCGCCTCCGGCACCGGCCCGGCAGTCGGTGGCGGAAATGGTCGCGAAATCTGAAGGCTGCAACACCTGCCACGCTGAAACCGATGCGCCGACAATGCACACCACGCCGGCGGTGCGTCTGGGGTGCACCGACTGTCACGGCGGCGATGCGAGCGTGCGCGGCAATTCCGAACTGCCGCACGACCACCCCGATTACGTCGCCGCCCGCGACCGCGCGCACGTCCTGCCGAAATATCCCGATAGCTGGCACTGGCCGTCCTCGGCCAATCCGAAGCGGTCCTATGCCCTGCTCAACAAGGAAGCGCCCGAATTCGTCAAGTTCGTGAACCCGTCGGATTACCGCGTGGCGCGCGAGGCCTGCGGTTCGTGCCACATCCAGGCGATCGAGGCGGCCGAACGCTCGATCATGGCGACGGGTGCGATGCTGTGGGGCGGGGCGAGCTACAATAACGGTATTCTGCCGTTCAAGAATTACCTGCTCGGCGAGGCCTATACCCGCAACGGCAAGCCCGCCAAGCTCGTCTCCCCGACCGGACCGGATGGCGAATTGACCGAGGCGCAAAAGGCGCGCGGTGCGATTGCCGAGCTTTATCCGCTCCCGACCTGGCACGTCATCCCGCCCGGCGACATATTCCGCGTGTTCGAGCGCGGCGGCCGCACGATCAACTCGCAATTCCCCGAAATCGGGCTCCCCAATCCGACCGGGCAGATCCAGCGGCTCGAGGAACCCGGGCGCCCCGATCTCAAGCAGTCCAATCGCGGCCCCGGCACGGGCCTCAGAGTGGCGATTCCCGCTCTCAACATCCACAAGACCCGGCTCAACGATCCCTTCACGTGGTTCATGGGAACCAACGACCAGCCCGGCGACTACCGCCATTCAGGCTGCGCGAGCTGCCATGTCGTCTATGCCAATGACCGCGAGCCGCGCCATTCGCTGATCTATGCGAAATATGGACGCGACGGGCAGACGATCACCAGCGACCCGACGATTGCCGGGAAGCTCGAACAGGCGTCGGATCACGCCAAGAAGGGCAAGAAGAAGGGCGGACACGGCGCGCTCAAGGGACCGGGCGATGCCAAGCGGGCCGAGGATGATGGCACCTTGCAAATCGACGGAAAGATGAAGGAGAAAGGTCACCCGCTCCAGCACGTCTTCACCCGCTCGATCCCGACCGCGCAGTGCATGAACTGTCACATGCACCAGCCCAATATCTTCCTGAATTCCTATCTCGGTTACACGATGTGGGATTACGAAAGCGACGCGCCGCTGATGTGGCCGGAAAAGCAGAAATATCCCACCGCAGAGGAAGTCCGCGCGGTGCTCGACCGCAATCCCGAAGGCGCAGCTCCGCGCGGCAAGTGGGCCGATCTCGATTTCCTGCGTAATGTCTACGACCTCAACGAGAAGGCGCGCGACACCCAGTTCGCCGATTATCACGGCCACGGCTGGAACTTCCGCGCAATCTTCAAGCGCGACCGCGAAGGCAATTTGCTCGACAAGGACGGCAAGATCGTTGACCCCGACGATCCAGAGAAATGGCGCAAGGAGGGCGAAGGCAAGTTCGTCCAGCCCGGCACCAATCCGGGCAAGGCGGTCCACCTGATGAGCATCCACGCCGAAGTCGGGATGCAGTGTGCCGATTGCCATTACGAACAGGACAGCCACGGCAACGGCATGATCTATGGCGAGGTCGCCAATGCGATCGAGATCGGCTGCAAGGATTGCCACGGGACGCCCGATGCCTATCCGACCTTGCGCACCAGCGGACCTGCCGCACCGCCCAAGGGCCACGATCTCGCCCTGCTACGCAATCCCGACGGCAAGCGCCGGTTCGAATGGGTGCCCGGCGATGACGGTCGGCGAAAGCTGATCCAGCGCTCGATCGTCGATCCGAACCTCGAATGGGAAGTCAGCCTGGTAAAGGACTCGGTCGATCCCAAGGCGCCCGCCTTTAATGGCAAGGCGGCACGCGCGAAGCTGATGAGCCGCTATGGCGCGGAAACTGGCAATTTCGAGTTTGGAACCGGTGTCGCTCTGGATGACCGGGCCCACCGTGACGAGGAAATGGCGTGCTTCACCTGTCACCTTTCCTGGACGACGTCGTGCGGCGGTTGCCACTTGCCGATCGAAGCCAACTGGAAGACGAAATCGCACCGTTACGAGGGCGGCGAAACGCGCAATTTCGCGACCTACAACCCTCAGGTCGCACGCGACCAGATGTTCCAGCTCGGCAAGCACCAGACGACCAAGGGCAACCAGATCGCGCCGGTGCGCTCGTCCTCGGCGCTGGTTCTGTCCTCAACCAACGTCAATCGCGAACGCATTTACGTCCAGCAACCGCCGATCAGCGCGATCGGCTTCTCGAGCCAGGCGTTTGCGCCGCACTTCCCGCACACCGTCCGCAAGACGGAGACCAAGA
>JBFHIF010000321.1:0-2500 GCA_041596595.1 Erythrobacter sp.
TGGCTGGGGTCTCGAAGAAAAATACGCGGGTGTTGGGCCGGATTGCCTTTTCCCACTCCTCGTCCACCGCGCTATCGATCACGCTGGTCTCGATTCCGAAGCGCGGGAGCAGGTGGTCGACCAGCCAGCGGCACGAACCAAATGCCGCGCGCGCTGCGACGACGTGATCGCCGACCGAAAGCTGGCACAGGAGAGCCACGGTCATCGCCGCCATGCCGCTCGCTTGCGCGCGGCAGGCTTCGGCCCCTTCCATCAGAGCGATGCGTTCCTCGAGCATTGCCACGGTCGGGTTCTGGAGCCGCGAATAGGTCATCCCATCGGCGTCGCCGGCAAATCGGTCAGCTACGGTCTGCGCATCGTCGTAGGTGTAGCCGGAGGTGAGGAACAGCGCCTCGCTCGTCTCGCCGTGTTCGGAGCGCCACGTCCCGCCGCGCACCGCGCGGGTCGCGGGCCGCCATTTCGCCGTTGCGGCGCGGTCCATGCCTGTGGTCTTCTTCATCGCCGCCGAGGCTTAGGCGGCGAGCGCAAGGCGGGCAAGCGACAAGCGAATGGGCCTGAGCGAATAGGCCGGCGCGAATTGGCTTGCCCGTCCGCGCGCGCTTTCCTAACCCTGCGCTCGCATGGCCGATGCAAGCGCACTTTCCCCGCCGGACACCCATCCCCACCCCGCCATCGTGGCAGGAGAGGACCTGCGCGTCATGGCGGAGGACCCGCGCGCATGGTGCATCGCTCTGCCACTCGCCTTTGGCACCCTGGCATCAATCCGGCTCGGAATCCCGAGCGCGCCCTATTTCGACGAGGTTCATTACCTTCCCGCCGCGCGCGATCTCCTTGCCGTCTTCAGCGGCGGCGAGGCTCCCTATGTGAACCGCGAGCATCCTCTGCTCGGCAAGACGCTGATTGCCACCGGCATCGCGCTGCTAGGGGACAACCCGATCGGCTGGCGCATCATGTCGCTTCTGGCGGGAATGGCGGCGCTGTTCTTCGCGATGCGCGCGATCTGGCACGCGAGCCACGATCGTTATGCGGTGATCGCCTACGGGATGCTCCTGGCCACCGGGTTTCCGCTTTTCGTCCAGTCGCGGATCGCCATGCTCGATATCTTCATGGTCGCGTTCCTCGCGCTTGCCGCGTGGCAATTCGCCGCCGCAATCCGCGAACCCGAACGCGGACGCTGGCGGCTGGCGCTGACCGGCATCGCGATCGGCTGCGCGCTGGGATCCAAATGGAACGCGGTTCCGCTGGCGGTGGTGCCGGGGATCGTGTTCTTCGCCGCACGGCTGAGCGCGGGGCGACGGCGCCTGTTCACCAGCAAACGCGGCATTCCGGTCCCCGGGATCAGGCTGATCGAGGCGTTCGTCTGGCTCGGCCTGGTGCCACTCGCGGTCTATGCGGCGAGCTACGCGCCCGGTTACTGGCTCGGCGGTGCTCAACTCGGATCGAGCCTCTCGCAGCACGGGCTGATCGCGCTGCATGGGGAGATCATCACTTTGCACGAACAGGTGCTTGAACCGCACAACTACCAGAGCACCTGGCCGCAATGGCTCACCAACACCCGGGGGATCTGGTATCTCTACGAACATGTCGACGGCGCGCAGCGCGGCGTACTGCTGATCGGCAATCCGGTGACCATGCTGCTGGGTCTGCCCGCCCTGCTCTGGTGCCTTGTAAAGGGGCTGACGCGCACCGACTGGGCACGGATAGCCGCCGTCGTGGGCTTCGTCGTCAGCCTCGGCCTGTGGTGGATCGCGCCCAAGCCGGTGCAGTTCTATTATCACTATTTCGTGCCATCGTGCTTCCTGCTTGGCGCGCTCGCGCTGACGCTGTCCGATATCCACGCAAAGGTGCGGTGGCGTTGGCTCAGCCATGTCGTGCTGGGGCTCGGCCTCGTCATGTTCGCGGTGTTCTTCAAGGTGCTGACCGCAGCGCCGCTCGACGGGCCGATGAGCTTTTCCAGTTGGACCTGGATCGCCGGTTGGCGTTGAGCGACCGAGCCTAGCCGAACCGCCCCCAGACAAACCGGCTCGATAGCGCATAATTCCATACCGAACCCACGATGATTCCCGCCAGTGCGGCGAGCGCGTAATGCACGCCCTCGCTTTCCAGCAAAGTGGCCACCGCGATATTGGCAAAACCGCCCACCGCGCAGGTTGCGCAGAAACTCGCCCAGCCGCGCAGATATGCGCGCCAGCCGCGCAATCGCCGGTCCCGGTAGGTCAGCCAGTTGTTGAGCCAGAAATTGAAGCTCATGGCCACCAGCACTGCGACAGCCTGGGCTTTCCAGAATGTCGCCGTGAAACCGGGAAAAAGCGTGAGGAGAACCACGTAGTGCACAACCACGCCGAGCCCGCCCACGGTCCCGAACAGCGCAAAGCGGGTCGGTATCACCCGGCCCAGAGCCTTGTCGTATAGCCCGGCGAGAAAATCGAACAGCACCGCGCGGTCGAGCTTGCTCTGGCCCGAACGCCGTGCGGCGAAGGCGAGCGGGAATTCGCGCACA
>JBFHIF010000322.1:0-2479 GCA_041596595.1 Erythrobacter sp.
CGTTGGAGATTATGTCGTTTACCCGAAGCATGGCGTTGGCCGTGTGATCGAACTGCAGAATGAAGAAATCGCGGGCATGCAGCTTGAGCTTTATGTCCTGCGCTTCGAGAAGGAGTGGATGACACTGCGCGTCCCGACCAACAAGGTCGAAGCGATCGGCATGCGCAAGCTGTCGAGCGACAAGACGCTCAAGGAAGCGATGGAAACGCTCAAGGGCAAGCCGAAGGTCAAGCGCACCATGTGGTCGCGCCGGGCTCAGGAATACGAGGCGAAGATCAATTCGGGCGAAATCGTCCTGATCGCCGAAGTGACCCGCGACCTCTTCCGCCCCGAAGACCAGCCCGAACAAAGCTATTCCGAACGGCAGATCTTCGAAGCGGCTTCGAGCCGCCTTGCCCGCGAACTCGCGGCCATGGAGGAAACCGACGAGGCGACCGCGCTCGAAAAGATCCTCGAAGTGCTGCGCGAGCACGCGCCGCAATATTACGACAACGACGAAGACAGCTGACCCTCGGATTGGCTTAAACGTGTTCAGGGCCGCCCCTATCGGGCGGCCCTTTTCGTATGCGCGCAAGCGTATCGCGAGCCTCCTTGCATAGCCGGAGCAGTGTATTATATCACTAACACGGTTTGCAGACGGAGAGACGAACCATGTTTGATCGATTGCTGAGAAATCTCGCGCCTATCGCCGTCCTCGCTCTGGGTGCAGGGCTTTCGGGCTGCGGGTCCGCAAATATCGGGATCAACGGCGAAGAAGGCGTCCCGCTGTCCGAGCTCGACATGAGCGGCGCGGCGCCCGACGAATTGGTGGTGGCCGCCAATGCCCGGGTGATCGTGAGCAGCGGGGACGCACTCGGCATCGAGGTCGAGGGCGATGGCGAAGACGCGCTGCGCTTCGTTCTCGAAGACGAGACATTGGGCATTTCGCGCGATCGCGATCGGAAGATCGAAGATGGAAAGGTCGTGGTTCGGGTGACCATGCCCGCCCTGACCCGCATCGTGATCGGCGGATCGGGCAATGTCGAGGCGCAGGCGCTGAGCGCCAATCCAGAGATCGTCATCGCCGGCTCCGGATCGGTCAACGTTGATCGGATTGCCGCCGAGACACTCGCGATCACGATCGGCGGTTCGGGCAAGGTGCGCGGTTCGGGCAGTGTGGACCAGCTGGAAATCAATGTCGGCGGGTCGGGGGATGTCGAGATGCCGAGCTTGCGAGCCGAAAGGGCCGATATCAATATCGGCGGGTCGGGCGATGTGACCTTCGCCTCCGACGGAGAGGTGAAGGCGCGGATCGCCGGATCGGGCAACGTCATCGTCAATGGCCGGGCGACTTGCTCGATCACGGCACTCGGTTCGGGCAAACTCACCTGTCGCGAACCGCAAGAGGTACAGCCGGAGGCTGCAATTCCCTCCGACGAAAGCTGAACCCGGCGCATCGATAGGTTCTTGCAATGATGGGGTAAGCGCGCATGGTGCCGTTATGCGCTTTTTCCCCTGTCTCACGCTCGCAGCATTCGGCCTGACGCTGTCCGGCTGCGTGGCCAGCACGATCGCCGATATTGCCACCCTCCCCATCCGGGCAGGAAGCGCCGCGGTCGACCTTGCAACCACCAGCCAGTCCGAAGCCGATGCCAAGCGCGGGCGCGAAATTCGCCAGCGCGAGGAAAGGCTGGCCGAGCTGGAAAGGACCTATGCGAAGCAACTGCGCAAATGCCAGGACGGCGACCGCGGGTCCTGCGACAAAGCGCAGCTGACCTATCGCGATATGCAGGATCTGATGCCGACCATTCCGGTAGAGCGCGACAGCGACTAGTCTGACGGAGCCGCAGCGCGGCGAAGCCGATCGTTGATGGCCCGTCCGATCCCGATGTCGGGGATCGGGGAAACAGCTATCGTCGATTTGGACGACGCAGCACCCTGGTGAAGACAGTCGTAAAGCCTCGCCGCCGCCTCGGCGAGATCGCCCGATGGCGAAAGGTTGCAATCGCCACCCCCCTCACCGAAGCCGATGTGGAAGTCGTCTGGCGCAACTTCGCTGGCGTCCAGTCGCACCGGCTTACCTGGAGCATAATGGCTCGCGAGCTGGCCGGGTGCTTCGGGCCTTTCGCTTGCGCCTGGACCTGCACCGCCCCGCGCCAACGGAAGCGTGATCGGACCGGGGCGCAATTCCTCGAGCGATCCGTCGCCGCGCACCGCCACGATGGTTGATTCCACCCCCGCTTCGGTCGGGCCGGCATCGAGGATGAGGTCGATCCTTCCGGCAAGAGACGTCATGACGTGCGCCGCGCTGGTCGGGCTGATGAACCCGCTCGTATTGGCCGAGGGTGCGGCAAGCGGAAAGTCTATCTCGTCGAGCAGGGCGCGCATGACCGGATGAGCGGGCGCACGCAGCGCCACCGTCTCCAGCCCGGCGGTGACTGCGGGCGCAAGCGCCGCGCCTGCGCGTCGCGGGAGCACGAGCGTGAGCGGTCCGGGCCAG
>JBFHIF010000323.1:0-2450 GCA_041596595.1 Erythrobacter sp.
CGAGGAATTTCACGCCCGAACACGCCTCTGCGACGATGAAGAGCCCGACCGGAGTATCAATGTAGATCCCGTCGACCTCGGCTGGGATGCCGCTCCACAAGGTCAGCGCAACGGCTATTTTCGCGGTCACGAATTGCAGGGCCGGAATGAGTTCGTCGCCGAACGGCACGAGAAATGCTGCGAAGCCGATTGGTAGTACGAGCAGCAGGGATACCCGCAGGCCGAGCGCCGCGATGATAGCGCCTTGAATTGCGCCGACCGCTCCCGCGTGGGCGAGGAGGTTGATCCCGGTGATCCGCCCGGCGAACCAGAGCACGAGCGCTGCAGCGACAAAACCCAGGCCCGGCAGGAATGCAATCGGCTCGGTTTGCCACAGATCATCGCGCTTGAGCCAAACCAGCCAACCGATGATCGGCGGCACGAACAGGATGTGGTTGTAGGTGTCGATGTCCCACCACTGATGAAACATCTCGCCCCACTCCCGGGCGGTCAGAAGCGCCAGCGCCGCCACGCATAGTCCGAGCAGTCCGGTGGCTCTGCGCCATTGCACGCTTCGCTCGTCGGGTCCGGCAAGCGGCGCGGACAGGTGCGTGGCGGTTTCAGGCTGCATGGCGCGCTCCGACATTGGGGCCGCGCACGAGCGCCTCGAACGGATCGAGCATTGTGTCCCACGCGTGGTGTTCGAGAACGTATTGCCGGGCTTTTGCGCCCATCGTCGAACGCGCCTCGCGATCCCGCAGGAAAGGATCGACTCGTGCGAACATCGCGGCCGGATCGGGAGGCGCGATCAGCCAGTGTTCGCCATCCACCGCGTCGATCCCGACAGCCGCGTCGGGTGTGAGCAGCACCGGCTTTGCCAGAGCCATTGCCTCGAGCACCTTGTTCTGCACCCCGCGCGCGATCATGAGCGGTGCGATGACAAAATCGGCAGCGGCGATGAAAGGTCGGACATCGGGCACTTCGCCCCAGATCCTCACCCCCTCGGTAGCCCCTTTTTCAAGCAGTTCGCGGGTCGGCGATCGGCCGACCACGTGCAGCTCGGCAGACGGGTGCGCATGGCGAAGGAAAGGCAGCAATTCGCGGATAGCCCAGATCATCGCTTGCTCGTTCGGCGGATAATCCATCTGGCCGGTGAAAACGAAGTGGGGGCCTGATTTGCGGTCCAGTTTCGGTTCCGGCGCGATACTCGAAGAATCGTAGAAACCGGTATCTATACCGTTGCCGAAGGCAAGAATCGCCACTCCTGCAGGATCGCAAAGGCGAGAGCGGAAGAGTTCGGCTTCGTTGGCGGAAATGAACGACACTGCATCAGCGCGGTGGGCGAGGCGTTCTTCCTCGCGGGAGAGCAGTTGACCCTCGCGATGATTGATCCAGGCGCGGTCACCGGCTTCGGCGTAGGATTCGAACTTGGCGCTGTCGACGTCGCACAGGTCAACGATCACGCGACCCGTGAAATCATCGGGGATATATTGGCCCATCTGGCCGGAGAAAACGACGATCGTGTCAACCGAATGGCGCTTGATCGTGTTTCGCACCCATTTGGCGAGCCGGCGGTTGGCAAAGGCCGTCAAGCTGACCGGTTTGCCAGCCAACACAGCCTCCGCTCCGGCGAGCGCGAGAGGCTTTGAACGGCGCGCGACAAGATGAGTCGCGGCAATCCGGGCAAGGTCACGCTCCCCTTCCCGGTCTTCGCGATTTTCGGCGAGGCAACCGACATGGACCGTGCTCATCCGCGCCAGCCTTTTTAACAGGTGGTGCGCCCGGATCTTGTCGCCGCGATTGGGCGGAAACGGCACGCGATGTGCGAGAAACAGGATATTGCTCATGCCTCACCCTCCCTAAGCAAGATCACGGGCAATCCACGGGCCGAGCAGGTTAGCCAGTGGTATTGGCAGGGTCTTCCACAGCGCGATCTTGCGGCTGTAGGCCGCGCTGGTGGGATCTATGTCACGCGGCGCTTCGCCGGGAGCTGTCCAAGCGGCATAGGTCAGCGGCGCGGGTTCGAAACCCCAGTTCTTCTTGAAATGATAGGGTCCGCTTCCGGTCTTCGACCGGCCGAAGTCGAACCGATCCATGCCGCACCTGCGGGCATGGAGCATCAGCTTGTAATACATAAGCTCGTTTGCGCGCAGCCCGCGCGCTGTTTTCGTCCCGCCGCCCCAGAAAGGCAGAACCGCGCCGCCGTGATAGAACGAGAGGACGCTGGCGACCGGCACGCCATCGCGCGCGATTGTCAGGATATCGCTCTCGTGCCTGAAGGCCTCGAGCATCGCCGAAAACAGGCGCTTGGGAAAAACCGGCGTGCCGAGATTTCGCACGCTCTCGGAATAGACGCGGTAATGCATTTCAAGATCGGTGCGAGTCCGTCCGAGACGGGTTTCCAGACCGTTCCCCAGCCCTTTTCTCACTTCGGCGCGGGCCTTACGCGGGATCGCGAGCAATTGCGCGTC
>JBFHIF010000324.1:0-2449 GCA_041596595.1 Erythrobacter sp.
CGCGAACACATGATGAAGTGGCTGAGGGAAAATCAGCCCGACGCTTTGATCCATCACCGGCTCGAAGTGCCCGGAGGGCATCCCAAGGCCGAGGAACCGGCAGCTCCGTAGGTCGGCTCCCCCGCTCCGGGCTAGTCGTGCTTATTTTCGCGCACCGGTTTCAACATGTCGGGTGCGAAAAAGCCGATCGGGTTCACCTCCGCAGCGCGCTTCTTCAGTTCGCCGCGCATCTTGCGATACTCGGCCTCCATCTTGGCGGTGACGGTGGCGCGGGAATCGCCGAGCGCCGCGACGAAATCCTCGTTTGAAACTTCGGTCACGTCGCCGCCCACCCGGCGAAGCGCATTGAGCCCGGCCCGACGCACCACGTCTTCGAGGTCAGCCCCGGTGAACCGTTCGGTTTTCGAAGCAATAGCGGGCAGATCGACATCCTCGGCCAATGGCATCCCCGCAGTGTGGATCTCGAGAATGTGCTTGCGCCCTTCTTTGTCGGGCGTGCCGACATACACGAGCTCGTCGAAACGGCCGGGACGCAGTAGAGCGGGATCGACGAGATTGGGGCGGTTGGTCGCGCCCACGACGACCACGGACTGCAATTCCTCGAGGCCATCCATCTCGGCGAGGATCGTGTTGACCACCCGCCCGGTCACCTGCGGTTCGCCCTGTCCGCTCCCGCGTGCCGGGACGAGGCTGTCGATCTCGTCGATGAACACCACGCAAGGGGCGACAGCACGTGCGCGCGCAAACAGGCGGGCAATCTGCTGTTCGCTTTCCCCATACCATTTTGACAGGAGATCCGAGCTTTTCATCGAGATGAAATTGGCCTCGGCTTCCTTGGCAGTTGCCTTGGCGAGCAGGGTCTTGCCCGTCCCAGGCGGGCCGTAGAGCAGGAACCCCTTGGCCGGGCGAATGCCAAGACGGCGAAACGCATCGGGGTTCTTCAGGGGACGTTCGATCCCCTCCTTGAGCTTGTCGATCGCATCACTCACGCCGCCAATATCATCCCATCCGACGTTGGGAACCTGAACCATCACTTCGCGCATCGCCGAAGGCTGGACGCGCTTGAGTGCGGACAGGAAATCCTCGCGCGTGACGCACAGGTCTTCGAGCACCTCAGGCGGGATCGTGCGTGCATCGAGATCAAGCCTCGGCATGATCCGCCGGACCGAATCGATCGCAGCCTCCCTTGCAAGCGAGGCAATATCCGCGCCCACGAAACCGTGCGTGACACGCGCCAGCTCGTCGAGATTGACCTCGGCTTCGAGCGGCATGCCGCGGGTGTGGATCGCGAGGATCTCGCGGCGTCCACGTTGGTCGGGAACGCCGATCACGATTTCGCGGTCGAAGCGCCCGGGACGACGCAAGGCCTCGTCAATAGCATCGGGCCGATTGGTGGCAGCGATCACAACCAGGTTGGTGCGCGCTTCGAGCCCATCCATCAGGGTGAGCAATTGCGCCACCAGCCTTTTCTCGGCCTCGCCGGGGACCTGGGTGCGCTTGGGCGCAATCGAATCGATCTCGTCGATAAAAACGATGGCCGGGGCGACGCGGCTGGCCTGTTCGAACACTTCGCGCAGGCGCTTCTCGCTCTCCCCGTAACCCGAGCCCATGATCTCCGGGCCGTTGATGGTGAAAAACTCGGCATCGCTTTCGTTCGCGACGGCCTGCGCCAGCCGGGTCTTGCCGGTACCGGGCGGGCCATGAAGCAGAACCCCCTTGGGCGGATCGACTCCCAGCCGGGTAAACAATTCGGGATAACGCAAGGGGAGCTCGACCATTTCGCGCAACTGCTTGATGGTCTCGTCCATCCCGCCGACATCATCGTAATTGACCGCGGCCCGCGCATCGCGCGGTTCCTCGTATTCTGGGCGCAGCTCGACCTCGGTGTTTTCGTCGATGTGGACGATGCCCTTGGGGTTGGTCGAGGCCACCGACAGCCGGATCTGGGTGAGTGCATAGGCCGGTGCGCGAAGGAGCTGGCGAACATCGGGCGGCATGTTCTGAACGGGTTGCTGCCCCGTGGTCGCGACCAGATCGCCTGCGACCAGCGGCTTGCGGAAGAAATTGCGCTTCAAGGCCTGGGTCGGCCCCTGCAATCTCATCTCTCTCTGGGCCGGGGCGAACACAACGCGAGTCGCCGGGCGCGACTTCGCCGCAACGACATCGACATGTTCGCCCGATCCGGTTTCGGCATTGCCGCGCTGAAGTCCATCGAGCCGCACCACGTCGAGCGTGTCATCTTCGGCATAGGCCGGCATGGCGATCGCAGCGGTCGTCCGCTTGCCGACGATCTCGACCACATCGCCTTCGGTTATTCCCAGCTTCTGGAAGGCCGATCGCGGCATGCGCGCGATGCCCTGTCCGGATTCCTCCTGCCTGGCTGGTGCAACCTGGAGACGGGCGGTCCGGGCGTCTGTTTTCGCGTCGGCATCGGCCATGAATGTTTCTC
>JBFHIF010000325.1:0-2431 GCA_041596595.1 Erythrobacter sp.
CGGAAATTGCGAACCGCGAAGGGGTGGGGCAGGCGATCGGAAGCGGTTTCGGTCACCTGCGCTCCATGACAGGGAGCGGTCGACCTGCCAAGACAGCTAATCTTTATATAGCGATCGCGCCTCTACCCTGGGCTAGCGCAACACAGATTTCAGCGATTCTTGCGCAAACGTGGATTGGGCTGGAGCGTATCGATCATCGCCACGAAATCGTCGAGCCTGATGATCCTCTCGAACTGGAATCCGGCACGCTCGTCGCGAGTCCAGATCACGTAGGCCTCGATCCGGCCCACGACGGGCAGGCGGATCATGACCCGATCGCCGCGGCTGACTTTCGGCGCGTCATCGACCATGAAGCCGTGCGCGGAGATGTTGCTGACATGAAGTTTGAGATCGCCGAGGGCATAATGCTCCACGATGACCGGGAAATCGACCGGATGACGCGCGGCACGGCGCAGATCGGTAACGCTAAGGTTTGCTCCCGCTGACACGGTTTCATGCCCTCCAAAATATTTCGCTCGATCCCTAATGCGCCCTAAAGGCTGACATTTGGTAAAGCCTCGGCGAAAAGGGCATTTCCGGCAGAGAAGGGCGCGTTCAGCGGATTACGAGGCCGTGCTTCTTTTTGCCCAGGCTGAGCCTGAGCGTTTCGCCTTCCCCGGGCACGATCACATAGCCGGGATCGTCCAGCACCTCGCCTTCGAGACGCACCGCGCCTTCGGCCAGCTTGCGCTTGGCTTCGCCGTTGGAGGCCGTGAATCCCAGTTCGGTCAGCACCACGCCAACGCGCATCCCCTCGGCCCCGACCGCAAGCGTCGGCAGGTCCTCGCCCGCACCGCTTCCGGCAAAGGTTTCGCGCGCGGTCGCCTGGGCCGAATGGGCCGCGTCTTCGCCGCGCACGAGCCGGGTCACCTCGTTGGCGAGCACTTCCTTGGCGGCGTTGATTTCCGCGCCCTCGAGCGATTCGAGGCGATCGATCTCGCTAAGCGGAAGGTCGGTGAACAGGCGCAGGAACCGGCCGACATCGCGGTCGTCGCAGTTTCGCCAGTATTGCCAGAAATCATAGGCCGGAAGCTGGTCCTCGTTGAGCCAGACCGCGCCCGCAGCGGTCTTGCCCATTTTCGCACCGTCGGCGGTGGTGAGCAGCGGGGTGGTGAGGCCGTAGAGCTCGCGCCCTTCCATCCGCCGTCCCAGTTCCATGCCGTTGACGATATTGCCCCACTGGTCGCTGCCGCCCATCTGCAACCGGCAATCATACCGGCGTGCAAGCTCGAGGTAATCGTAGGCCTGCAGGATCATGTAATTGAATTCGAGGAAGGTCAGCGGTTGTTCGCGATCGAGCCGCAGCCTGACCGAATCGAAGGTAAGCATCCGGTTGATTGTGAAATGCGGTCCGACATCGCGGAGCAGCTCGATATAGCCGAGCTCGGACAGCCATTCGTCGTTATTGACTATCACCGCACCGGTGGGTCCGTCGTCGAAATCGAGCAGTCGCTCGAACACCGTGCGGATCCCGGCGATATTCTCGTCGATCACCTGCGGGGTCAGCAGCTTGCGGCTCTCATCCTTGCCCGAGGGATCGCCGATCTTCGTCGTCCCTCCGCCCATCACCACGATCGGCTTGTGACCGGCCTGCTGCAACCGCCGCAGCATCATGATCTGAACGAGGCTGCCGACGTGAAGCGAAGGCGCGGTTGCATCGAACCCGATATAACCCGGGATCACCTGCTTGGCTGCGAGCGCATCGAGCGCCCCGGTATCGGTGACCTGGTGGATATAGCCGCGCTGATCGAGCACACGCAGCAGTTCGGATTCGTAAGGCTGAGTCATGGTGCAAGCGCGCTTAACAGCGAGGCGAGGACGGGGGAAGTGCGACCTTGCTCGCGTGGCAGCTCTGCGCGATAGGCGAGCGCTGAATGCATTCACTCGTGCTCCATCCATCCTGCGCGCCCGGACCGGTCGATTCGATCGGGGCAAACGTCACGCGGGCCGCGAACGGGTGCGAAATCGAGTTCAAGGCGAGAGGTGCGATCTCGCAGATCGTCGTGCCCGGTTCGGCGCCCTCCCGGCGAGCCGATGGCTTGTGGAAATCGACCTGTTTCGAAATGTTCTGGCAGGCCGGGGATGAGCGGCGATACCGCGAGTTCAACCTCTCGCCCTCCGGCGAGTGGGCGGCCTACGGGTTTGCCGGTGTGCGCGCGGGGATGCACGATGCGCCGGTAGATAGCCTTGCGCTGTTGAGTTCGCATGATGGATCTGAGCTGGTTTTGCGCGCCAGCATCGCCGCGGCTCTCGGTATCCCGGCACGGATCGGACTGTGTGCGGTGATCGAGGATAGCGCAGGGGTCAGATCCTACTGGGCGCTGTGCCATGCGAAGGAATCGCCCGATTTCCACGATCCATCTTGTTTCACGGCGCGGCTGTCGTAGGGAAC
>JBFHIF010000326.1:0-2428 GCA_041596595.1 Erythrobacter sp.
GATCGCCCCGTTGCCGCCGGCCAATGCAGGGGGTATTGTCAGCCTGATGCTCGAACTGGCGGAGCCCGAAGGGCCGAAAGTATGTCAGGCAAACCGCAAGTGAGGCCCAATCCTTGACCATGCTCCTGCCCGCAGACATCCATGACCTCGCAGGGCGGGTGATCGCAGCCAACCGTGATGCCGGGCGCACTGTCGCCCTTGCGGAAAGCTGCACAGGTGGTCTCGTAGCGGCGGCCTTGACCGAGATCTCGGGATCGTCCGCTGTCCTCGATCGCGGTTTCGTCACCTATTCGAACGAAGCCAAGATGGAAGCGCTCGACGTTGCGCAGGACATTATCGAAACCTTCGGTGCGGTGTCGATCGCATGCGTCTGGGCCATGGCGCAGGGCGCGCTCATGCGTTCGAACGCCGATGTCGCGGTGGCCATAAGCGGGGTTGCGGGGCCGGGAGGCGGAACGCAGCTTAAGCCGGTCGGAACGGTGGTGTTCGCGCGCGCATTTCGCCATCAGGAAGGCGAACCCGAAGGCGAACTCAAGCAGTTCCATGCCCCCGGGGGGGACAACCTCGCCCCCGGCGCGCGCGCCTCGATCCGCCATCAGGCGACGATATGCGCGCTCGAGTTGTTGTTCCCGTAAAGATCGTGCGCACGCTGCTCGAACGCGGCGACCATCTTGCGGAAGGCGCGATCGAAATATTGGCCGGCGAGCGCTTGGAAGACCTTGTTCTTGAACTCGAAATCGACACAAAAATCGATCTCGCACTGGGTTTCGCCGAGCGGACGAAAAGTCCACACGTTATCGAGGTCGGATAGCGGCCCGTCGATATAGTGGACGTCGATCTCGCGCGGGCGATCCTTGGTCACGCGCGAGGTGAACCGCTCGCGGATCGTCTTGAACCCGACCACCATGTCGGCGACCATTTCGGTCTCGCTATCCGAGCGGATCCGGGTCGCGATTACCCAGGGCAGGAATTCCTTGTATCGCGCCACGTCCGCCACGAGGTCGAACATCTGCTCGGCGCTATAGGGCAAGCGGCGGGTCTCTCGGATGCCAACCATCAGACCGATAGCCGGTCCCGCTTGCGCAGCTTTTCCTCGCGCGCGGCTTTCATCTGCGCGAAGTCGTCACCGGCATGATAGCTTGACCGGGTCAGCGGACTCGATGCGACCTGCAGGAACCCCTTGGCCCGTGCAATCGAACCATAGGCGCTGAACGCCTTGGGAGTGACGAACTCCTCGACCTTGGCATGCTTGGGCGTCGGTTGAAGATACTGCCCCATCGTGATGAAATCGACTTCGGCGCTGCGCATGTCGTCCATGACCTGGTGCACTTCGAGCCGTTGTTCCCCAAGCCCCAGCATGATGCCCGATTTGGTGAAGATCATCGGATTGTGAGCCTTCACCTCTTCGAGAAGCCGAAGCGAAGCGTAGTAACGCGCCCCCGGGCGGATGGTGGGATAGAGCCGCGGGACGGTTTCGAGATTGTGGTTATAAACGTCGGGGCCGGCTTCGCAGATCGCTTCGACGGCGGGGCGCATCTTGCCACGGAAATCGGGGGTGAGGATCTCGATCGTCGTGTCCGGGGTGTTGCGCCGCAAGGCTTCGATCACCTTGACGAACTGCCCTGCCCCGCCGTCGGGCAGGTCGTCGCGGTCGACGCTGGTGATCACGATATGCTCCAGCCCCATCTTTGCCGCCGCAATCGCGGTGTTTTCGGGCTCCATCGGATCGACGGCGCGCGGCATCCCGGTCTTTACATTGCAGAACGCGCAGGCACGGGTGCACACATCACCGAGGATCATCACGGTCGCGTGCTTCTTGGTCCAGCATTCGCCGATATTAGGACAGGCGGCTTCTTCGCAGACCGTATTGAGATTGAGCTCGCGCATCAGGCGGCGCGTTTCGTGGTAGCCTTCGCTTACCGGAGCGCGAACCCGGATCCAGTCGGGTTTGCGTTGGCGTACGGGCCGCTCGGGTGTGCCTGCTGACTGTGGCGGGTTCGCTAGGTCGTTCATGCCCGCCCACTTAGTGATACCTCTTGCGAGTGGCAATGCTGCAAGGCATTGGGACCCGCATGAGTGAATCATCCGATACCCCATTCAGCAAGCTAATCGACGGCTATCGCCGTTTCCGTGAAAACAACTGGGCAGCCCGTCAGGACCTCTGGGCCGGTTTGAGCAAAGGCCAGTCTCCCAGGACCTTGGTGATCTCCTGCTCGGACAGCAGGGTCGATCCGGCGCAGATATTCGACGTCGATCCCGGAACGATCTTCGTGGTCCGCAACGTGGCTGCCCTCGTCCCTCCATTCGAGACTAATTACGCGCCCTATGGCGCCGCTGCTGCACTTGAATTTGCGGTCCAGGTGCTTGGCGTCGAGGAAATTCTGGTTCTCGGGCACGAATCGTGCGGAGGGTGCAGGGCCGCCCTGAC
>JBFHIF010000327.1:0-2419 GCA_041596595.1 Erythrobacter sp.
GGTTCGACGGGTCGGGCGGCGCTTATCCCGCCCCTCTCAGCCACAAGCTGGCTCCCCGGGGATGGGGCGGGTGTAGGCAGGCGCGGCGCGCTTGTCGAGGGGAAGCGAACCGGTCCGTCAGAACCGCAGGAGCGCGAAGACTATTCCCAGGATGCCAAGGAGGATCGACAGGATCGCCCAGGCGCGTCCTCCTGCAGTCATAAGCGCGCTCGAGAAGGCGACGAAGCGATCGCCCACGGCGAGGAACAACAAGCCCTCAATCGCGATCCAGCCGCCGAGCACGGTGACCAGCACCGCCATCCAGTCGGACGGGTCCCACGGGTTCACGAGATAGATCGCCGCGCCGAGCACGAGGCAGAAAAACCCCGTCAGGAAGCGCAGCGCGGGAGAGGTATCGAAATCGCCGACCATCCGTTTCCAGATGCCCGGCTGGCGGAACTCGCCGATCCCTGCCGCGAGCGCGTAGAGCCCCATGAACAGCAGGATCCAGGCGGGGATGCTTGCCGTTTCGGCCATTTTTCTCTCCTCCGATCAACCCGATAAGGCCTATCCTACACCAATTTCAGCAAAAATGGGATTGATCGCGATCAATCCTCCCCTTCGGACAGGCACAGCCGCATATTCGCTTCGGCGAGAGCTCCGCATCCCCGGCATGGCCGATCTGCCGCGCGCCAGCACCTTGCCCGGCGCCCAACACCACGATCTCGCGGTTGCGCGAGCCGGCTTCGCCAGCGAAAAGCGGCTGCGCGATGGCGAGCGTCAATGCCGCCGCGGCAATCGCGCCTCGCCTCATTCGATTTCGCGTCCGCGCACCATCACCCAGTCGACCTTCTCGAGCGCGGTGATATCGGCAAGCGGATTGCCCTCGACCGCGATCAGGTCCGCCGAATAGCCCGGCGCGATCCGGCCGATCTCGTTTTCGAGGCCGAGAACCCCGGCGGCGACCGTGGTGGCGCTCGCCAGCGCCTCGCGGTCGTTCATCCCGCCCGCTTTCATCAGCGCAAACTCGCCTGCATTTTCACCATGCGGGAACACGCCGGCATCGGTGCCAAAAGCGATCTTCACACCGTTCCTGCGGGCGCGCTGCATAATCGTTCCGGCAAATTCGCTCACCGCGCGGATCTTGTCCTCGACCACGGGGGTGTAGAAGCCCTGCCCGATATTGCGCTTGATCCCTTCGAACGCCATCAGCGTGGGCACCAGGGTCGTGCCGCTGGCATTCATCGCCTTGGCCGCTGCATCGTCGATATAGGTGCCGTGTTCGATCGTGTGGACGCCGGCCCTGGCCGCTGCCTCGATCCCGCGCGCGCCGTGGGCGTGCGCCGCGACCTTGAGCCCGAGCGTCTCGGCGGTCTTGACGATGCTGCGCATTTCCTCGTCGGAGAAATGCGCCTCGAGCCCGCGGCCCTGCTGCGAGAGCACCCCACCGGTGGCGGTGATCTTGATGAGGTCGGCGCCGTATTTCGATGCGGTGCGGACCATCTCGGCGCATTCCACCGGGCCGGTGCAGGTGTAATCGGTCGCGAGCACGTCGTTGACCTCGCGGCGGAACCCGTTGGTATCACCATGCCCGCCAACGATCGCGATCGTGCGTCCGCTGGTCACGATCCGGGGTCCGGGCATCATCCCTGTCTCGGTTGCCGTGCGAAGCGCCTGCATCACCTGGTCGCTGCGCGAACCCAGATCGCGCACCGTGGTGAAGCCCGCGCGCGCGGTGATCCGCGCATTCTTGGCCGCGACGAGCGTATGCCATTCGGTGGGGAGAGTGGCGGCGCGCCAGAATTCACCCGAAGGATCGCCCGAAAGGTGCGTGTGCAGGTCGATCAGGCCGGGAAGCACGGTCTTGCCTTCGAGGTGGACCATCGTCGCGCCCTCGGGAACCGGTTGCCAGCCCTGTTCGATCTTCGCCACGCGCCCGTCGGTCACGGTGATCGTCGCGCGGCCCGTCGGCGCGCTATCGGCATCGGTGATCACGCTCTCGGCGTGAATGACGATCGTCTCCGCCAGCGCCGGAGCGGCGGCGAGGCCGAACAGCGCAGCGAGCGATGCTGCGAGGTTTTTCAATATGTTCATCTGCGGTTACTCCCCTTTGTGCTTGTGATGCCGCCCGCTTTGCCAGATCGCAAGCGCCGAGTTGCCCGACGCTGCACTCCCCCGTTTGCCTTTGCGCGCGTCTTGGCTATGGAGGCGCGCGAAAATTTCCATGTTTGAGAGGACACCTTTTCCATGACCCGGCTGATCGCCAGAACTTCGCTCTTCACCGCTACGCTTCTCGCCACCGCATCGCTCGCCGCCACAGCTCAGGCGCGGCCGATGACTCCCGAAGACGTCGCCAAGCTCGAAGGGCTCGGCGCGCTCGCGGTTTCGCCCGACGGTTCGCGGATCGCCTTCACCACCTCGAAGCTGCCTGACGTGACCA
>JBFHIF010000328.1:0-2415 GCA_041596595.1 Erythrobacter sp.
GCAAGGGCCAGTGGCGGATCGCCACTGCGCACGAAGCGCAGGGCGTTCGCTTTCCGGGACGAACCTGCATCTACGAGGGCATGGTCGATTTCGAAACCGAGTTCTCGGTGATTCTCGTGCGCGATGCCGCGGGTGAAGTCCGGTTTTGGGACTCGACTTCCAACCTGCACCAAGGCGGAATGCTGGTGCGTTCGGTCCTGCCCGCGGGAGAGCTGATCGAATCCCAGGTCGAGGCGGCGCGCGACGTTGCTCGCCGCACTGCCGACGCGCTGCATTATGTCGGCGTGCTCACGCTCGAATTCTTTGCCACGAAGGGCGGCCCGCTGTTCAACGAAATGGCTCCGCGGGTCCACAATTCGGGCCACTGGACGATCGAGGGCGCGGCAACCAGCCAGTTCGAAAATCACATCCGCGCCATTGCGGGTCTGCCCTTGGGCGGAACGGAAACCCGGTTTGCCAGTGTCGAGATGCGCAATATCGTGGGCGAGGAAGCGAACGAGGCGCACCGCATTCTGGCCGAACCCGGCGAACCTCACCTGCACCTCTACGCCAAGCGCGAAGCGCGCGATGGGCGCAAGATGGGTCATGTCACCCGGGTCAGCCACGAACAGCCGTGACCGCGCCCGATGACCACGAGATCGTCCTGATCTACGCCCGGTCGAGCAACGGGGCGATCGGGTTCGAGGGGCGGCTGCCCTGGCGTCTTCCGGCTGATCTCAAGCGCTTCAAGGCGCTGACGATGGGCAAGCCGATGATCATGGGGCGCAAGACCTTCGAAAGCCTTCCCGGGCTGCTCCCCGGTCGCCGCCATATCGTGCTCACCCGGCGCGAAAAGTGGAACAGCGAAGGGGCCGAAGTCGTGCGTTCACCCGGCGAGGCGCTGGCCGCCGCGTGCGACAGCAACGAGACAGGCGAGATCTGCGTGGTCGGCGGATCCGCGATCTATGACGTTTTCCGGCCGATGGCGCACCGGATCGAACTGACCGAGATTCATGCCGAATATCGCGGCGACACGTTCATGAAACCGCTCGGTGCCGACTGGCACGTGATCGCCCGCGAGGACCACGACGCCGAGGGCGATTTGCCTGCCTTTTCCTTCCTGACCTATCGCCGCCAGGACGAAGGCTCCGACTGATGCGCTGGCTCGATCACCGCGAACCGGTTGCCCAGCCGCTGCGCGGAGCGGTGATCGCGCTGGGTAATTTCGACGGGTTTCACAAGGGCCACCAGCGGGTTGCGGGCGAAGCGATCGACTGGGCCCACGCCGAGGGCCGCCCCTCGATCATCGCGACGTTCGACCCGCATCCGGTGCGGTTCTTCAAGCCGGACATCCCGCCTTTCCGGCTGACCACGCTCGAACAGCGGCAGGAACTGTATCTCGCCGCCGGGGCGACCGCGATGCTGGTGTTCCATTTCGACGCCGAACTGGCCGGCACGAGCGCAGAGGATTTCATCACGAAGATCCTGTGCGATCGCTTTGGCGCGCACGGGGTAGTCACCGGCAGTGATTTCACCTTCGGCAAGGGGGCCAGGGGCAATGTCGGCCTGTTGCAAACGCTGGGGGGCGAACACGGCCTCGCCTCGCGCGTGGTCGATGCGGTCGCCGATGCCGAAGGTGTGGTCTCCTCCAGCCGGATTCGCGAGGCCCTGCGCGAAGGCGACCCGCAGCTTGCCGCCCGATTGCTCACCCGCCCCTTCGCGATCCGCGGGATCGTCGAACACGGCGACAAGAACGGGCGCAAGCTCGGCTACCCCACCGCCAATCTCTCGGTCGAGAATTACCTGCGCCCGCGTTACGGCGTTTACGCGGTGACCGGGCGGATCCTTGCCAGCGGACAGGAATTGCAGGGCGCGGCCAATCTGGGCATCCGTCCGCAATTCGAACCGCCCAAGGAATTGCTCGAACCCTATTTCTTTGACTTCGACGGGGACCTTTACGGCCAGGAAATCGAAGTCGCCTTCCACCACTTCCTGCGCGGCGAGGCGAGGTTCGATTCGCTCGAGGCGCTCAGCGCGCAGATGGAGAAGGATTGCGCCGAGGCCCGCCGCCTACTAAGCGCGCTCCCGCGATGACAGACACACCCAAGCGCGACCTCAAGGACACGGTCTTCCTGCCGAAGACCGATTTCCCCATGAAAGCCGGCCTTCCGCAGAAGGAACCGGGCATCGAGGCGCGCTGGCGCGAAATCGGGCTGTATGAAAAGCTGCGCGAGGCGCGCCGGGGCCGCGAGAAGTTCATCCTCCACGATGGCCCGCCCTACGCCAATGGCGACATGCATATCGGCCATGCATTGAACCATATCCTGAAAGACATGGTCTGCCGCACGCAGAACCTGCTGGGCAAGGATGCGCCCTACGTGCCGGGCTGGGATTGCCATGGCCTGCCGATCGAGTGGAAGGTCGAGGAGCAATACC
>JBFHIF010000329.1:0-2406 GCA_041596595.1 Erythrobacter sp.
AACGCGCCTCTTGCTCTCCGATCAGCGGCAGCAATTCGCGCATGTCCGGACCGTGATCCAGACCCGTGAGCGCCTGTCGGAGCGGCAGGAACAACGCCTTCCCCTTGCGCCCGGTCTTCGCCTTGAGCGTATCGGTAAGTTCGTGCCAAGGATCGTCGCCCCAGGTGAGAGCCTCGGCCGCGGCCGCTAAATAGGCGCGATCCTCTGCCGGAAATTCGCGGGCTTCGATCGGACCCGTGACGAGCCGCCACCATTCGCTGGCCTCATCCACAGTCGAAACGTTGGGCTGCACCGCGTGCCAGCCGGCCGCGTTCATGCCTTCGGGCAGGCGATCCCTGACCGCGTCGTAAGGCATCGCATGGACGATTGCAGTGTTGATGCGTTCGAGTTCGCCATCGTCGAACCGGGCGGGTGCTCGGCCAAAGGTCGAAAGGTCGAAGGTCGCGATCAGTGCCTCGCGATCCGCGATCGGTTCGACCGAAAGCGAAGTGCCCAGCCGGGCAAGCAGAGCGACGATCGCTTCGGGCTCAATCCCGCGTTCACGAAACACGTCGCAACCCAGCGATCCGAGCCGCTTGGAGAGCTTCCCCTCGCGCCCGACCAGCAGCGCTTCGTGCGCAAATTCGGGCGACTCTTGCTGCGCATCATGTTGCGCAGCATGAAGTGCGGTAAACATCTGTAATTGAACGGCGGTGTTCGAGACGTGATCCTCGCCCCGCAGGACATGGGTCACGCCCATTTCGATATCGTCGACGGTGCTGGGAAGCATGTAGAGCCAGGACCCGTCGGCCCTGCGTACGACCGGATCGGAAAGCAGAGAAGGGTCGAATTTCTGACTGCCGCGAACGCCGTCGTCCCACGCGATCGGTTCGTCATGGTCAAGCTTGAAACGCCAGTGCGGCTTCACCCCTTCGGCTTCCTTCGCCGCGCGATCCGCGTCAGTCATGGCAAGCGCACCGCGATCGTAGATCGGCGGCAGGCCGCGTCCCAGCTGCACCTTTCGCTTGAGCTCGAGTTCCTGCTGAGTCTCGTAGGCAGGGTAGATGCGGCCCTCAGAACGCAGCGTGTCGAATGCGGCCTCGTATCGGTCGAGCCGTTCCGACTGGCGCTCTTCGCGGTCGGGCTCGAGGCCAAGCCAAGCCAGGTCCTCTCTAATCGCCTCGACATATTCTTCGCGCGACCGGGCCGCGTCGGTATCGTCGATCCGAAGGATGAACTCGCCGCCATCTTTTCGTGCGAGCATCCAGTTATGGAGCGCGGTGCGAATATTGCCGACATGAAGCCTGCCTGTCGGAGAGGGTGCGAAACGGGTGATGGTCATGGTGGCGCGATATACTCCTAATGACGCGGGATAACAGGGGCCTCTTGCATCGCCGAGAATGATGCACGCAGCTTTCCCGCTGGGGTTCTAGCCGACCTCGGGCAAGATGATCGCAGCCCCGCCAAACCAAGAAAAAACCCCGCCGAAGCCTTAGCTCCAGCGGGGTCTTTTCGTAAGGGAGCCTTGCGCCCAGCGAAGGATTATTCGCCGGAATCGCCTCCGCCCATAGCCGCCTTCATCGCTTCCTCGGAAGGAACCGCGTCGGCTTCAGGTTCGGGCTCCGAAGCGTTTGCCGCAGCGAGCTTGTCCTGCTGCTTCTTCCACGCAGCTTTCAGCGCTGCATCGCGGCTGGAGGCGGTCACACGCATGCGGTTCATGCCTGCACCCGTTCCGGCCGGGATCAGGCGACCCACGATCACGTTCTCCTTGAGGCCGACCAGCGTGTCCTTCTTGCCCTCGACCGAGGCCTGGGTGAGAACGCGGGTCGTCTCCTGGAACGATGCTGCCGAAATGAAGCTGCGGGTCTGGAGCGAAGCCTTGGTGATGCCGAGAAGGATCGGGGTCCCTTCGGCCGGCTTCTTGCCCTTGCCGAGCTTGGCGTTGATCTCGAGCATTTCGGCGTTGTCCACCTGCTCTCCGGGCAGCAGCGTAGTGTCGCCGCCATCGGTGATCTCGACCTTCTGCAGCATCTGGCGAACGATCACCTCGATGTGCTTGTCGTTGATCTTCACGCCCTGCAGTCGGTAGACTTCCTGGATCTCGTTGACGAGATATTCCGCCAGCGCCTCGACGCCCATGACTTCGAGAATGTCGTGAGGATTGGGCGAACCCGAAATCAGGGTGTCACCCTTCTTCACGAAGTCGCCTTCCTGGACGTCGATCACCTTGGTCTTGGGGATCAGGTATTCGACCGGATCACCTTCCTCGGGAACGATCGCGATCTTGCGCTTCGCCTTGTACTCGCGAACGAACTCGATCTTGCCGGAGATCTTGGCGATAACCGAAACGTCTTTGGGCATACGCGCCTCGAACAGTTCGGCAACGCGCGGCAGACCGCCGGTGATGTCACGGGTCTTGGCCGCCTC